>NZ_JAGYWT010000403.1:0-2289 GCF_019279095.1 Microbacterium sp. BF1
TCGTTGCGGGTGGTGGTGTCGGCGCCGGCCGGAACGGAATCCGGTGCCCGACGCGTCTTGAGAAGGCTGGCCACGGTCGCGATCGTGATGGTGGCGGCAATGAACAGCAGCGAGAACCAGATCGGGAAGCTCTCGAAGACGTGACGGACCGTCATCGAGATCGGCAGGTTCAGACCGAGGAACTGCTCGAGAGCCCCTCTGACCGCGTCCGTGCCCGTCACGGCCGCTCCCGGTGCGGGCACGAAGACGACGTCCGGGGTGTTCAGCGCCATCAGCCCGTCGAGGTCGCGGGCGTTGAAGCGATCGGCGAAGGCGAGGTTCAGCTGGTCGAGGGAGGTGACGCGGATGCTCATGGGATTCCTTTCCACAGGTCGACGCGGTGCCGACCACTGCAGAGGAAGACGATACCGGCCCGAGAGTGTGACATCCGGCACCTCGGAGCGTTCACCGTAGACTTGGTGGATGATCGACCTCGCACTCCTCCGCGACAATCCGGAGATCGTCCGCCGCTCGCAGGCTGCTCGTGGAAACGACCAGAGCACCGTCGACGTCGCTCTCGAGGCCGACCGATCGCGCAGGGCCGCGCTCTCCGCGTTCGAGGAGCTGCGTGCCGAGCAGAACGCCTTCGGCAAGCTCGTCGCGAAGGCTCCGAAAGAGGAGAAGGCTGCGCTGGTCGCGCAGGCGAAAGACCTCGCCGAGCGCGTCAAGCAGGCCCAGCACGCGGCGAACGAGGCCGCCGAAGCCGCGGCTGCCGCTCTGGCTCGGATCGAGAACGTGGTGATCGACGGCGTGCCGGCCGGCGGCGAAGCCGATTTCGTCGAACTGCGCCGCGTCGGTGACGTCCCGGCGTTCGACTTCGAGCCGAAGGACCACCTCGAGCTCGGCGAGCTCCTCGGAGCGATCGACATGGAACGCGGTGCCAAGGTCTCCGGCGCGCGCTTCTACTTCCTGCGCGGCATCGGCGCACGTCTCGAGATCGCGCTGATGAACCTCGCGCTCGACAAGGCGCTCCAGAACGGATTCGTGCCCCTGATCACCCCGACGCTCGTGCGCCCGGAGATCATGCAGGGCACCGGCTTCCTCGGCGAGCACGCCGATGAGGTCTACCACCTCGACAAGGACGACGATCTGTACCTGGTCGGCACCAGCGAGGTCGCGCTCGCCGGGTATCACAAGGACGAGATCGTTGACCTGGCAGACGGTGCCCTCCGCTACGCCGGCTGGTC
Organism: Microbacterium sp. BF1; assembly: GCF_019279095.1. NCBI lineage: Bacteria > Bacillati > Actinomycetota > Actinomycetes > Micrococcales > Microbacteriaceae > Microbacterium > Microbacterium sp. BF1. The sequence continues at coordinate 1,227 of NZ_JAGYWT010000403.1, forward strand.
GACCTGCTACCGCCGCGAGGCCGGCTCGCACGGCAAGGACACCCGCGGCATCATCCGGGTGCACCAGTTCAACAAGCTGGAGATGTTCGTCTACACGACTGCGGAGGAGGCCGAAGCCGAGCACCTGCGCCTCGTGGCCCTGCAGGAGGAGATGCTGACCTCGCTCGGTCTCGCCTACCGCGTGATCGATGTGGCAGCGGGAGACCTCGGCTCCAGCGCCGCTCGCAAGTACGACATCGAGGCGTGGGTGCCGACGCAGGGCGCCTTCCGCGAGCTCACCTCGACGTCGAACTGCACGACCTTCCAGGCGCGCCGCCTGGACGTGCGTCATCGCCCTCTCGTCGATGCGGCGGATGGAGCGACGCAGGGAGCAGCGAAGACGCAGCACGTCGCCACGCTGAACGGCACGCTCGCCACGACACGCTGGATCGTCGCCCTGCTCGAGACGCACCAGCAGGCCGATGGATCCGTGCGCGTGCCCGAGGTCCTGCGCCCCTACCTCGGCGGCCTCGACGTGATCCAGCCCCTCGTCGACGGGCGGGCCGCTCGATGACGGGCCCCTGGCTGGTCGGCCTCGACGTCGACGGGACCATCCTGCTGCAGGACGAGACGATGAGCCCCGGTGTTCCGGAAGCGATCGCCCGGCTTCGCGACGGCGGGCACGTGGTCACCATCGCGACCGGTCGCAGCTGGATGGCGACCCGAAGATACGTCGAGGAACTCGGATTGACCGCGGACTACGTGGTGTGCTCCAACGGCGCGGTGACGATGCGCCGCTCGGGTGACGACTGGGAGCGCTGGAACGTGGAGACGTTCGACCCCACTCCGGTCCTCGGCCTGCTGCGAGAGCGTCTCCCCGAGGCCAGATACATGGTCGAACTCGCCTCCGGGCAGCGGTTGTTCACCGAGCAGCTCGATGACTGGACACTCGACGGCGGGCGCCAGGTCGACTTCGACGAGCTCGGGGAACTCCCCGTCTCGCGCATCGTCGTCGTCTCTCCCGGCCATGACGAAGATGACTTCCACCGCCTGGTGGCGGACGCCGGTCTCAACGAGGTGTCGT
>NZ_JAGYWT010000404.1:0-2266 GCF_019279095.1 Microbacterium sp. BF1
GCGCACCTCCGTGCACGCGGCCTCGCCCCGCGCGTCTGGAACGACGGGATGCTCCGCAGCGAGACCGTCGCCCTCGACCCGGATCTCGTGCTGACCTGGTGGACGAACTGGCACGTCGAGATGCGGCCGCTCGCCGCCGCCGTCGACGCGGGGAACCCCCTCGTGAACTTCCACGACGCGCTGTTGTACTACGTCCTCGGAGAGAAGGCGGGCTACACGTATCCGACGAGCGCGCGCATCTGGGAGTCCGAGTGGCATCCGGGTCTGTTCCCTGCGCTCCCGGACGGCACCCGGCAGGAGATCCCGATGCCCTACCCCGCTCGGCTCCTCGGGGCCTCGTTCTCCGTCTGGTCCGACGATGCTTCGGCGCAGACCCCCGAAGAGGTCGCCGACGGGGTCCGCAGGCCGCTGCGGGCGATGGCCGAGCGCGCGTGGAACCGCACCAGCGCACTCTCGCACGATCAGTTCTGCGAGATCGACGCGGCGATCGGTGTCGCGACCGCCCCGGGGCCGTGCGCCCGGTAGCGTCGAGCCGTCTGCACCGATCCGAGTCATCCCCGTTCAGAACCCCGTCCCCCACCCACCGTCGAGCCCGGAGACCCACCCATGCGGGCGATCGGCGGGAACGAACTGTTCGACGTGCGCACCCGACTGCAGCAGACCGTCCGCTTCGTCTGACGCCGGGTGCAGTACGCAGGTCGTTCTTTTGAGTTATTCAAATCACGGGGTACACTCAAGGCATGGAGACGGAACTCGACTCAGCGCTTCGCGGTGCCGGGCTTCGTGCGACCGCGGGCCGCGTCGCCGTTCTCGAGGCTCTCGACTCCATGGCCCATTCAGACGCGGAACGGCTCTACCGCGCTGTGTCCGAAGTGCTGCCGACCACGTCGATCCAGTCGGTGCACAACATCCTCGCGGACCTAACGACGGCGGGCCTCATCCGCCGGATCGAACCGGCAGGCTCCGCGGCGCTCTACGAGCGGCGCGTCGACGACAACCACCATCACGTCGTCTGCACCTCCTGCGGTGCCATCGGCGACGTGGACTGCGTCGTCGGTGAAGCGCCGTGTCTCACCCCGTCCTCGACGGGGGGATTCACCGTCCAGACAGCCGAAGTCACCTTCTGGGGCCTGTGTCCCAGTTGCCAGAACGCCGCACAGCAGCAGTCCGCCGATCGCCCATCCTCGGATGGGGTGTTCGTCGCGCCTGCACGGATGCGGATAAGGAGAAGGAGAACACCATGACGAAACCTGCCACCACGACCCAGACCGGGACCCCCGTCGCGAGCGACGCGCACTCCCTCACGGTCGGCGCCGACGGCCCCACCGTGCTGCACGACCGCTACCTGGTCGAGAAGCTCGCCTCCTTCAACCGGGAGCGTGTGCCGGAGCGCAACCCGCACGCGAAGGGCGGCGGCGCGTTCGGCGAGTTCGTCGTCACGGAAGACGTGTCGGCGTACACCAGGGCCGCGGTGTTCCAGCCCGGCGCCGTGAGCGAGACGCTCATCCGCTTCTCGTCGGTCGCCGGAGAGCAGGGGTCGCCCGACACCTGGCGCGACGTGCGCGGATTCTCGCTGCGTTTCTACTCGACCGAGGGCAACCTCGACATCGTCGGCAACAACACGCCCACGTTCTTCCTGCGCGACGCCATGAAGTTCCCCGACTTCATCCACTCGCAGAAGCGCCTCGGCGACTCGGGTCTGCGCGACGCCGACATGCAGTGGGACTTCTGGACGCTCTCGCCCGAGACCGCCCACCAGGTCACGTACCTCATGGGCGACCGCGGCCTTCCCCGCAGCTGGCGCCACATGAACGGCTACGGCTCGCACACCTACCAGTGGGTGAACGCGGCCGGGGAGCGGTTCTGGGTGCAGTACCACTTCCTCTCCACCCTGGGCTTCGAGACCATGGAGGCCGACGAGGCAGAGAAGCTCGCCGGCTCGGACGCCGACTACTACCGTCGCGACCTGTTCGACGCGATCGCGCGCGGCGAGAACCCCTCGTGGGATGTGTTCGTGCAGATCATGCCGTACGACGAGGCCAAGGACTACCGCTTCAACCCCTTCGACCTCACGAAGACCTGGTCGAAGAAGGACTACCCGCGCATCAAGGTCGGCACGTTCACGCTGAACCGCAACCCGCAGAACTTCTTCGCCGAGATCGAGCAGGCCGCGTTCTCGCCGGGGAACCAGGTGCCCGGCACCGGGATCTCGCCCGACAAGATGCTCATGGCCCGCGTGTTCTCCTACTCCGACGCGCAGCGCTAC
>NZ_JAGYWT010000405.1:0-2265 GCF_019279095.1 Microbacterium sp. BF1
GGCCGGGGGGGAGTGCCCCGGTGTTCAGTGCGGAGGCGGCGGCCGCGGATCTATCGGGCGTCTACGCGCACGCGTCTATGGCGCTCGAGCGCGGCACGCCGGGACCGCTCGCGGCCGCCTCTGACGAGTTCGCCCGCGTCGCTCAGGGGCAGCGCGGATCTGCCGTGCCGATGCGTCGTGCGCTCGATGCCGGCTACCAGATGCGGTTGATGGCGCGCGGCGCCGGCACCGACAGTAGGGAGGGGTGGATCGCTGTCATGCGACAGATGAATCGCGTTGCGAAGCGCATCGCAACTGTGCAGCACGAGCGCGGCGCGGCAGACAACGCAGCGGCCCTCCGCTCGAGCGCGGAGGCCGCGTTGAAGGCCGTACAGGAACGCATGCAGCGGACGACCGGACAGAGCGTTACGGGGGTGCCTGGATCTACGATCGGAGCACGACCCACGACGCAACAACGACCAATGAACCCAGGTCGCACCAGCGGCCCGGATCTCGGTAGATAGAGGGGGACACCATGAACGAACAGGAAGAGATTTTCCAGGCCGGCGACCAAGCCATTCGTGCCGGTCTCATGTCGCTCGGCCAGGTAGGCGAGCGCATCGCAGCGAAGAGCGCCGAGAAGGCGCGCCAGTCCCGCGAGCTCGACGAAGGCGCTGCACGTCTCGCAGAGCGCGCCCGTGTCGAGGCAGAACGAGCGGAACGCGACCAGGCCCGTCACCTCGAGCGGGCGCAGGCCGCGGGGGACCGTCAGGTCGATGTGGCGATCACCGTTGCACGCGACCAGGTGCGCCGCGACGGATGGTGGGCAGGAGCGGACGGAAACCGTGTGGCGACGCAGTTCTCCCTCCTCCAGCAGCTCGACGGAGACCCACGCGCGGCCGACGCCCGCGACATCATGCGCGAGCGGATCCGCGACCTCTACGGCGTCCACACGGACGAGATCGTGGCCAAGCACCCCACGAGCCCACTCGACCAGCACAACGCGCTCACGAACGCGATCGATGACTGGCGTGCAGCGCACCGTGAAGACGCCCTCGCGGAGGAAGAGCGCACGAAGGCTACCGAGGAAGAGATCTCCACCGGCGCCTCCGCTGAGGAGACTCAAGAGCACCTGGACGCGGCCGAGGAGCACGAAGAGCGCGCCGACACTCTCCGCGCTGATGGAGCCCAGGAGGAGCGTCAGGCCGACCTGTTCGAGGCCGAACAGCACCAGGACTTCACCGCCGACGTCGCCGCGGTGAAGGAGGCGAAGACGCAGGCAGGCAAGGCCCGGGCTGAGTCGGCCAGCGGTTACCCGCGCTCCGCGAACCAGGCTCTGAACGAGGGGCGGAAGAAGGGCGCGCCCAAGGCGCGCGTGAACCGCTCCCGCCAGGTGAAAGCCGGCACCGAACTCACTCGCTGACCGACGGTCGATGGAGGGCGTGATCACCATGGTGATCACGCCCTCCATTCTGTGCCGGGACGCTCGCCACCGCGCCATGAGTCGATCACAACGGGCTACGTCCAGGCCTCTGTCCGCACGCTGATGCGCTGGCACGCCCCTTGCCAGATCCAGCACCGTAGAACCTCATCGTCGAGTGAGAGTTCGACCCCGACGGCATCCGCCGTCCATCGCCGCACCAGGACGGTGCACTGCACGTCCGTGTCCCCGAAGCGCAGCCAGGCGAGTCCCCAGAGCTTCTCCCGCTCCGGGACGATGGTCACGGGACTTCGGTCGAGCCGCAGTTGTTCATGCGTCAGGGAGTGCAGCGGACCGCGCTTGCGCGCCGCGCGCAGCTGGCTCTCTTCGAGCCGTTGCATTGACATGTGCGGGTAGCGCTTGTTCGTGCCCATCGGCGCACGATCACCTCCCACAGCGGTCCACGGAGTACCTTGCTATGGTAGTTCGTATGTTCTAATCTCGACGCTCGGGAAATAGCCGATAATAGTAATTATGTCAGTATGTCCTTACCGAGCAGTGATCGCCCCGACGCACGTTTAGAACAGTGCCTCGCATCACAAACAGGCACCGTGTAACGCATGGTCGGTGTGGGCTGACCCCGTTTGGTAGGTCCGGTGGTTGTGTGAGTCGTCCTGTTGCCCGGGGGTCCGGGCAGTGAGACTGGTCAGATCATGACGAACAGCAGGAAGCGTCACACTGGGCTGACCCCGTTTGGTAGGTCCGGTGGTTGTGTGAGTCGTCCTGTTGCCCGGGGGTCCGGGCAGTGAGACTGGTCAGATCATGACGAACAGCAGGAAGCGTCACACCTCGGAGCAGGTCGTCCG
>NZ_JAGYWT010000406.1:0-2256 GCF_019279095.1 Microbacterium sp. BF1
CGCGACGCCTCGATCGCGGGCACCGTGGCGTTCACGCCGATCCGATCCCGTAGCGGCTCCGGCTGCTCGCGCCATGCGAAGTCGATCGCGGCCGCGAGCCATGTGGCCGCCTCCGCGTCTTCGTACTCCACGAACGGTGAGAACTCCGCCCACCCCTCCGGCCCCTCGAGGAGCAGTGCCTCCCGCACGTCGACGCCGCGGAAGCGACTGTGCATCGGAAGGGCGACGACCCTGGCCGAGTCGAGCAGGTCTGAGAGCGGCGGGATCATGTCAATCGTTCTCCAGGATCTTGGGGAGATGCCCCAGTTCGTTGAGGCGGCGGATGAGGCGTGAAGCGAGTGGTCCTCTGCTCAGTGAGAGCAGATAGAAGCGGGGACCGTCTTGCGCCTGGCGGAGCAGCCCGCGATCGAGGAGTGCGCGGATGACCCGGGAGCGTTGGGAGGCGGTGCCGGGGATCACCGATTCGAGATCGCCGGCCTTCACGACGCCGGCCGCGAGAACCGCGCGTAGCACCGTCTCATCGGCGCGGCTGAGGACCCCGTCCCGCGTCAGCTGCGTCAGCGCCGGGCCGACGAGCGCCGCCTCGACGAACTCATGGTCTTGTAGCTGGACGAGTCGGGCGAGGTCGTCGCGGATGCCCCGTGCGAAGAAAGTGATCCACGAGACGGTTCCCTCGTCATCCAGCGCATCGGCGGATTCGAGGGCCGCGATGTAGGCCGACCGATCGTTGCCGAAGACCGCGGCCGGATTCAGTGCGCTGTAGCCGCGCGTGGCGAATACCGTCTTGCGGAGCATCGCATACGTGAAGAGACGGGACACGCGTCCGTTGCCATTGCGGAACGGGTGAATCCATACGAAGCGGTGATGCGCGAGCGCGATCTGCATCATCTGCTCGTGCATCGGACGGTCATGGTTCGCGAAGGCGAGCAGGTCTGAGATCTCGGCGTGCACCGTCACCCAGGATGGAGGCACGTGGCCCGAACCGGAGATGGCCACATCTTGCTCCCGGTAGGCCCCCGGGGTGGGATCCCCTTCTCTGATGAGCCCCTCGACGGTGCGTGCGTGCAGATCTCGAACGAGCCCATGTGTGAGCGGAAGGGAAGGATCGAGGGTGTCGAGGTATCGCACTGCCTCGACGATGTTGGAGATCTCGCCGAGGTGATCATCGAATGATCGCGCTTCTGCCGCGCCGATGGTCTCGACGGCTTCGTACACGGTTGTGTGATTGCCTTCGATGCGCGCGGAGATCACGCTCATCACCGTGTCGAAGAGGAGATGCAGTTCGGTGACGATCTCACGGTGAGTCGTGCCGGTGCCGATGTCGGCGCGGAGCCGCTCGACTTCGAAGAGGAGCGGCACGAGGTCGGAATCGAATGCAGGCTGCGGGAGTCGATAGAGGTTGTTCATCGATGCTCCTTCGATCCACTGCGAACTTCTTTGATTGTGTCAGACTTATTGCCGAAGGTGCGGTCAAGAACCTTGATTCAGACGGGATCTGACGAGTTTCTCCTCTCTAGGAATTTGCGCCTGCATCGCAGGCCTTCTTGCGAGTGAGGCCCGATCTCACCCGCTGCACGTCAGGCCAGGTGTTTCTGCAGCTCGCCCATCCGCTCGGTGGGAATGAACCCGAGAAGCGTGTTCACGGCGAGCATGTGTGCGTTCGATTCCGCGTTGTACGTGTAGACGGCAGGTGCGTGAGGAGCTCGGTGCTGCAACAGGCGGAGGTTCGCGATCTTCACCGCCGTGCCGAGGCGGTGGCCGCGGTCGGCCCGGCGCACGAGCGTGCCCCATTGGTACGCATTGCCGTCGTCGCCCGACACGACGAGCTGGGTGTAGGCGGCGACCTGGCCCTCCGGCGTCAGCGCGACGGTGCCGATCGGAAGACGGTTCTGCCGGACGAGGAGCTCCTCCTGCTCGCGGATGCTCTCCACGTCGGGCTTCGCGGGTGCGATGTCGAGATCGCCGCTGGGGGCTTCGGTATCGATCGAGGCGTCGAGGACCGCCCAGCCTTCGACGACGTCGTCCGGCACCGGTCCGATCCAGCTCCGGACCGAGTAGCCCCGGGTCGCCGCAGCGATGTCGGCGTCGATCCGGTCGAGCACCTCGAGGTCGAGCGGGAGTGCGAGCCGGTTCTGCACGTCCCCGAGCGCGAGCGCGTAGCCGTGGCGGCGGGCGAACTCGCGACCGGGTGCGCCCTTGCCGTCGGATCCGAGCTCGTACGGCCACGAGGTGTCGCCCTGCGCGGTGGTGCGTCCG
>NZ_JAGYWT010000407.1:0-2256 GCF_019279095.1 Microbacterium sp. BF1
CGATGCCCTCGGCGGCGAGCGCCTGCTGCAGCACAGCGGACTGCGCGTGAGCGCGATAGAGCACGGCGATCTCCGACGGCGAGGCCCCAGCCTCGATGCGCGCGGAGATCGACGCGGCGATCCCCGCGGCTTCCTCCCCCTCCGTCTCGTATGCGGTGACGGTCGGCGCATCCGCGGTGAACTGCTCCCGTGCCGGTACGAGCTCCAGCGCTCCGGGCCGGCCGTGCATCAGAGCGTTGGCTGCGGTGAGGATCGGCGGCTGCGAGCGGTAGTTCGTCTCCAGACGCACGACGGTGGCGTCCGGGTGACGGCGCTCGAACTCGAGCAGGAAACGCTGCTCCGCGCCGGCGAAGGAGTAGATGGTCTGGCTGGCGTCGCCGACCACGCAGATGTCGTGCCGGTCTCCGAGCCACAGCTCCAGCAGGCGGTTCTGCAACGGGGAGACGTCTTGGAACTCGTCGACCGTGAAGTGTCGGTACTGCTCGTGGACGGATGCGGCGACGCGCGGCTCCGCCTCCAGCATGCCCGCACAGGCGAGGAGCACGTCTTCGAAGTCGAGCTGGCGACGATCGTCCTTCAACGCCTCGTACCCGCGCATCAGCTCGATCAGCTGCCCCGCGTCGACCCCGCTGATCGGACGGCCGAGCGCTGCGTACTGGTCGATCGACAGCATCGACACCTTGCGCCACTCGATCTCGGAGGCGATGTCGCGAAGCGTCGCGGTGCTGGGACGGAGCCGGATCGCGTCGGCCGCCTGCCCCAGCATCCGCACCTTGTTGTCGATGATGGATGGCGCGGGCGATCCGGCCAGCGTGGGCCAGAAGAAGTTCAGCTGCGCGAGTGCGGTCGCATGGAACGTGCGGGCGGCGACGCCTTCGACACCGAGCGCCCGCAGGCGGCCGCGGAGCTCTCCCGCCGCTTTCGCGGTGAAGGTGACCGCCATGACGCGCGAGGGAGAGTATGCGCCGGTGTCGACGCCGTGTGCGATGCGATGCGTGATCACCCGGGTCTTTCCGGTCCCCGCTCCGGCGAGCACGACGACGGGACCACGCAACACGGATGCCGCTGCCCGCTGCCGCTCATCGAGGGCATCGAGTGCGCTCACGCGCGATCCTCGTACCAGTCGACGATCAGCGCACGGGCGATCGACGCCGGCCCCGGAAGCCCCACCGGGCCGTGTCCGGCGAGCGCGGTACCGATCTCGGCACGCGTGAACCAGCGCACCTCGATGATCTCCTCGCCGTCGGCGCGCGCCGCGGACTCGTCGTCGACAACGGCACGGAAGCCGACCATGAGCGATCGCGGGAACGGCCAGGCCTGCGAGGAGACGTACCGCAGGGCGGAAAGACGCACCCCCGATTCCTCCTCGATCTCGCGATACGCGGTCGACTCGAGCGATTCCCCCGCCTCGGTGAAACCCGCGAAGCAGGAGAACATGCGCCCGCCCCAGTTGGCATTGGCGCCGAGCAGGAACCGCTCGCCGTCTCTGCTCTCGACGGCGACGATCACGGCTGGATCCGTGCGCGGGAAGTGCTGGCGTGCGCACACGAGGCAGCGTCGCGACCATCCGCCCTGCTGCAGCTGGGTCGCCCCACCGCAGGTCGGACAGAACGGCGCGTCCCGAAGCCATCCGGCGAGGGCGATGGCGCCGATCAGGAGCTCGGACTCCTGCCCGTCGATGCGACCGCCGAGATCACGCAGGCCGAGCCAGATCTCGTCCGGGGCGGTGTCGAGCGCGTCGCTCTCCGGCGGTGCGGCGGCGAGGAGCAGCACGGTGCCGTCGGCATCGCGTGCGAGAAGAGCCCAGCTCGCCTCGACGACCTCGTCAGGGGTGACGCGCAGCAGCGCGGAATCCACGACCCTGACCCGGCCCTCGCGCACGACGATCACACGGGTCGCCGGGTCGTTTCGCAGACGATCGAGCACGTCCGGCTCCTCGCGGAGTTCGGCTGCACGATCGAGGGATGGGCGCGGAATGGTCATCGACTCCCTCTCTCACGGGCGTGGCGGAGGCGGGACCGCCCCTGAGCCGACCTACCCTGGGGGCATGGGACGCTCTCCTTTCACTCTAGCCGCGGCAGTGACCGCCGCACTGCCCGGGGCGGAGGTCACGGGTGCGCGCAGTCTGTCCGGCAGCTACTCGACGTCGCTGACGTTCTTCCTGTGGACCATCCTCCTTCTGGGCGGGGCGGCCACGGTGTTCGGACCGACGCTGGGCGCCGTGCTGTTCTGGGTGGTGTTCGCCTTCATGGCCAA
>NZ_JAGYWT010000408.1:0-2251 GCF_019279095.1 Microbacterium sp. BF1
CTCAGCCCCGCCAGTACAGCCGACTTCGCGCGCAACCGCCTGACGCATTCCCTGGAGGTCGCACAGGTCGGGCGTGAGCTCGCGATCGCCCTCGGCGTCTCGGCCGATGTCGTCGACACCGCGTGCCTCAGCCACGACCTGGGCCACCCTCCCTTCGGCCACAACGGCGAGCGGGCGCTCAACGAATGGGCCGAGCCCATCGGAGGGTTCGAGGGGAATGCGCAGTCCTTGCGCATCCTCTCCCGACTCGAGGCGAAGGTCCTCGACGACGATGACCGCTCGGTCGGACTGAACCTCACCCGCGCCAGTCTCGACGCCACGTGCAAGTACCCGTGGACGGTCGACAGCCCGGTTCCGGACCCGGGTGGTCGCCTGAAGTTCGGCGTCTACCCCGAAGACGAGGCGGTCTTCCGCTGGATGCGCGAGGGGGCACCGGGGCGTCTGCGCTGCATCGAGGCCGAGATCATGGACCTCTCCGACGACATCGCCTACTCGGTCCACGACTTCGAGGATGCGATCGTCAACGGCTACGTCGACGTCGCCCAGCTCGCCGATCCGCGCCAGCACGATGCCCTCGTCGGACGCATCCAGCAGTGGGTGGGCTACGACTTCACGCGCGACGAGCTCGCCGATGCTCTGTACCGCCTGGCATCGCAGCCGATGTGGCTGTCGTCGTTCGACCGCTCCCGTCAGGCACTCGCCCGACTCAAGAACCTGACGAGCGACCTGATCGGACGTTTCGCCCGTGCCTCGGTCTCCGCCACGAAGGAGGCGTACGGCTCGACCGCCCTGGTGCGCTACAACGCCCACGTCGTGGTGCCACGCGTGATCGAGGTGGAGATCGCGGTCCTCAAGGGCATCATGGGCCAGGCGATCGTCACGATCGAAGCCCGCAAGGGCGTCTACAAGGAGCAGCGACGCGTGCTCAAGCGGCTCGCCGACGCCCTCTGGTCGACCGACGCGCTGTGGTCCGCGGGCTCCGATGTGCTCGAGCCTGCATTCGCGGCCGACTTCGTCGCCGCGCAGAACGACGCCGAGCGCGCCAGGGTCGTGGTGGATCAGATCGCGAGCCTCACCGACCAGAGCGCGATCGATTGGCACAACCGGCTCGTCGGCGAGATCGATCCGGCCGAGGTCGGGATCTGGACTCCGCGTCATCCCCGTCCGGGCGCGCAGGCGCACGCCGAGCGGCTGCCCGTGGTCGAAGGGGCGCACTGATGCCGCGGATACTGCAGGCCGACGTCGACGAGGTGAAGGCGCGTACGAACATCGCCGACATCATCGGTGAGCGTGTGGCTCTCAGATCGGCCGGGGTCGGATCCCTCAAGGGACTGTGTCCCTTCCACGACGAGAAGAGCCCGAGCTTCCATGTGCGCCAGCAGGTGGGGTACTACCACTGCTTCGGCTGCGGGGAATCCGGCGACGTCTACTCGTTTCTGCGGGAGATGGATCACGTCAGCTTCACCGAGGCCGTGGAGCGTCTCGCCGGGCGCATCGGATACACGCTGCATTACGAAGACGGGGGAGCGGCTCCCGAGACCAGCGGTCGCAGCCGTCTGTACGCTGCCAACACCGCGGCGGCGGAGTTCTTCCGCGCGCAACTGCTCACCCCCGATGCCGAGGCCGGGCGTCGCTTCCTGGGCGAGCGCGGGTTCGATGCGGGTGCTGCCGCGCATTTCGGCGTCGGTTTCGCCCCGCGCGGGTGGGACGGGATGCTCAAGGCCCTCACCGCGCAGGGATTCACGCGCGAGGAACTCAGCAACGCCGGTCTCGTCTCGACGGGGCAGCGCGGCGTGTACGACCGCTTCCGCGGGCGGCTGGTGTGGCCGATCCGGGACGTGTCGGGACAGACCATCGGTTTCGGCGCGCGCAAACTGTTCGACGACGACCAGGGGCCGAAGTACCTGAACACCCCCGAGACGCCGATCTACAAGAAGGCGCAGGTGCTCTACGGGCTCGACCTCGCCAAGCGCGACATCGCTCGCGGGGATCCTCGCCGTGTCGTCGTGGTCGAGGGGTACACCGATGTGATGGCCTGCCACCTCGCGGGTCTCACGACCGCGATCGCCACCTGCGGCACGGCGTTCGGCACCGAGCACATCAAGGTCCTGCGCCGGGTGATGGCCATGCTGGCGATTTCGGCGACCTGCGCATCTGTGACAACGGTAGTGTCCACGGAGGCCGGCTCCTCGCCATTGGGACCAGTGCTGAGTACCGTGCCCGTGATCTCGGCGAGAGCCGCGTCGATCTC
>NZ_JAGYWT010000409.1:0-2248 GCF_019279095.1 Microbacterium sp. BF1
GGCGTGGTGCAGATCCGCAAGGACCTTGACACCGACCTCAACGGCAAGCACGTCCTGATCGTCGAGGACATCATCGACTCCGGCCTGACCCTCAGCTGGCTGCTGGAGAACTTCGGATCCCGCGGAGATGATCTGCTCGTCGATCTCGTCACGGGAATCGATGATGCCGTCGACGATCTCGCGCGCATAGAGCCAGGAGGCCTCACGCGCGGGCTCGCTCGCGGCGCGCTTGGCCTCGGCGGCGAGCGTCACGGCGAGATCGTCACCGCGCACATCGGCGGAGAAGAGAATGTCGAGAGCGCGCTTGCGCGCCTTCGTCCGGGCGCCCACGCCTTACTTCTCGCGGCCGAGGTAGTCACCCGTGCGGGTGTCGACCTTGACCTTGGTGCCGGTCTCGAGGAACAGCGGCACCTGGATCTCGTAGCCGGTCTCGAGCGTGGCGGGCTTGGTGCCGGCCGAGGAGCGGTCGCCCTGCAGGCCCGGCTCGGTGTAGGTGACCTCGAGGATCACGGACGCGGGAAGGTCGATGTACAGTGGGTTTCCGTTGTTCATCGCGATCGTCACCTGCTGGTTCTCGAGCAGGAAGTGCTTCGCGTCGCCGACTGTCGCGGCGCCGACGGTGATCTGGTCGAAGTCGGTCTGGTCCATGAAGACGTAGCCGTCACCGTCGGTGTACAGGTACGTGTAGTCGCGGCGGTCGACGTTCTCGATCTCGATCTTCGCGCCGGCGTTGTAGGTGCGGTCGACGGTCTTGCCCGAGACGACGTTCTTCAGCTTGGTGCGCACGAAGGCACCACCCTTGCCGGGCTTGACGTGCTGGAACTCGATGACGCTCCAGAGCTGCCCGTCGATGCTGAGGACGACGCCGTTCTTGATGTCTGCGGTAGATGCCATGCGCTGCGACTTCCGTTCGTGTGTCTGCGGGGTCGGACGAGACCGACAGTCGATTCTACGGGATGAGTGCTGCGAGCTGTCGCACGGCGTGCGCGTAGCCGTCGACACCGCGCCCGACGACGCGCACGGCGGCGACGTCGTCGAGGTACGAGTGGTGGCGGAACTGCTCCCGTGCGTATACGTCGGAGATGTGCACCTCGGCGAACGGCAGCGACACTCCGGTGAGCGCGTCGCGGAGCACCACCGAGGTGTGGGTGAGTCCCCCGGGGTTGATCACGATGGCCGCGCAGTCGTCCCGCGCGGCGTGGATCGCGTCGATCAGCACCCCTTCGTGATTGCTCTGCACTGCACGCACCTCGAAGCCGAGCTCGGCCGCCGCCGTACCGGTGATCCGTTCCACGTCGGCGAGCGTCGCGGTGCCGTACACCTCGGGCTCGCGGGTGCCGAGGAGATTCAGGTTCGGCCCGTTGACGAGGAGGATCCGCCGGCTCACTCCCCGACCTCCTGGTAGGCCGCGAACAGCAGCGACTCATCCGGAGCCTGCAGCACGGTGGGCTTGGCGATGTCGTCGAGCAGGATGAAGCGCAGCATCCCGCCGCGGCTCTTCTTGTCGCGCTGCATCGTGGCGAGCAGCTGCGGCCAGGCACCGGCACGGTACGAGGTGGGAAGTCCCAAGGACTCGAGGACGGTGCGGTGGCGCTCGGCGGCGTCGTCGGACAATCGGCCGGCGAGGCGGGAGAGCTCTGCGGCGTACAGCATCCCGACCGAGATGGCGGCGCCGTGACGCCAGCGGTACCTCTCGGCGTGCTCGATCGCGTGGCCGAGTGTATGGCCGTAGTTGAGGATCTCGCGAAGGCCGGCCTCGCGGAAGTCGTCGGACACGACCTTGGCCTTCATGTCGATCGCGAGCTCGATGGCGCGACGGAACTCCTCGGTCGTGGGGTCCACAGCGCGAGCAGGGTCTGCTTCGATGATGTCGAGGATCTCCGGCGCCCAGATGAACCCGGCCTTCACGACCTCGGCGAAGCCCGCCGTCGCCTCGTTCGGGCTGAGGCTGGCGAGCTCGTCGAGGTCGCCGATCACCGCACGCGGCGCCCAGAAGGCACCGACGAGGTTCTTGCCCTCCGCCGTGTTCACACCGGTCTTGCCTCCGACGGCGGCGTCGACGAGTCCGAGCACCGTGGTCGGCACCTGGATGAGCTGCACGCCGCGGAGCCAGGTGGCCGCCACGAAACCGGCGAGGTCGGTGACAGAGCCGCCGCCGTATCCGATGACCGCGTCGCTGCGTGTGAAATCAGCCTGACCCATGACCTGCCAGCAGAAGGCCGCGACTTCGATGCGCTTGCCCTGCTCC
>NZ_JAGYWT010000041.1:0-9842 GCF_019279095.1 Microbacterium sp. BF1
GCGGTCATCGTGATGATGCCTTTCGAGTGGAGGTAAGAGACTTCTCGAAGGATCACACGGTGACCGCGCTTACGTCGCGAGCGACGAGCCGGCCACCGCGGGCTACACCACCTTAAGGGGCACTACTCTCCATCAGACCCAGGGCGCTTCATGTTCCTGCATCAGACCCTGACGTGTCCCGGCTTCCCGGACGGTCGGGGTTGGGTGGCTGTGATGTCGCTGCGTTCTCGTCGAGAGGGTCAGCAGACCCGATCAGAGCCGACTGGGATGAGCCGCGAAGGCGGTCAGGTCAGGGCGGCCGAAGCCGGCCGGCGGGGTAGCGTCGGGCACGTCGAGGTCTTTCGGATGGATGGCGTAGGAACCTCCATCGTCGGGAGACCTCGACGTCTATCTGCGGACCGACGCGCCCGGCCGACCTACACCCTCATCTGGGAAGAGCCGTCAAACTGGCTCCGAAACGAGCGACGTCCGGTAGCAACGCTTTTGATTCGTACTTACCCGCCCGACCTCTAGGCATGCGGCCAGGCTGTTTATTGTGCGCTACTCGAGTTCTCTGAGTAGTTGGTCGACCGCGTTGACGCTGAGGCGCTCGTTGAGGACCATGAGGCCCGCTCCTCGTATGCCGGCGCTTGTGCCGCCGCGAGCTGGCACGATGTTCAGATACTGGGTGGCGAGCGGGATTGATCGTCGATAGACGACTTCTCGAACCCCTGCGATGATCTCTTGCACGTTCGCGCCTAGTTGGCCTCCAACAACGACCACCGACGGGTTGAGGATGCTCACACACATTGCGGTTACCTCACCGATCGCGCGACCCGCGTTGCGCGCTGCCTCTATGGCATCGGGGTCGCCAGTCCGAATGCGGTCTACAACCTGAGCTGCTTCGATCGGAGTTTCTGCTGAGCCAAGACCAGCGGCGATTGCGGGGATGCTGGCGGTGGCTTCGAGGTCGGGGCCATCGGCTATGCCGCCGGGTACCTGAACGTGGCCGATATCCCCTGCGGATCCGCGGGATCCACGTTGCAATACTCCGCCGAGGATGATGCCCGCTCCGATTCCTGTAGCCACCTTTATGAAGAGCAGGTCATCAACTTCCGGCCAGAGGGTCGCCCGCTCGCCAAGAGCCAACAGGTTCACGTCGTTGTCGACGAAGACGGGGGCATCGAGCCGGGAGCGGATGAGGGACGGGATGTCACACCCGTCCCAACCCGGCATGATGGGCGGGCGAATAGGGCGGCCCGTTGAATGTTCTACGGGTCCGGGAACGCCGACACCAACCCCGAGGAGCTTGGACTGTTCATACCCGGTGTCTCGCAACAGGCGTACGGCTGTGCGGGTGGCCCAGCCGAGGATCTTCTCAGGTCCGTCGGCAATGTCGAGAGCGCAGTGCTCCTGCCGGAGCACCTGACCGGAAATGTCGAGCACGCCTACAGAGCCGTGAGTTGCCCCGAGGTCGATCCCGATGCAGACCCGAGAGGTTCGGTCGAACACGAGGCGCCTGGCCGGGCGACCGCCAGATGTTGCTGCTGTACCCGCATGCGTTACCAGGCCTGCAGCCAGGAGCGCACCAAGACGGTTCACGACGCTCGTACGAGCAAGACCACTCTCCTCTACCAATTCGGATTTGGTACGTGGGCGGCCATCGCGAAGCAGCTGGAAGAGATCGCCAGCACCGGAAGTCATCTCCATGGCAGTGACATTACTCCGATGTAACGGTGGTTCGCGAGGGTGCGAGTATTGACATCTATGTGACAGAACGCTTACGGTGTCATTGTTGCTGGATCTACAAGGAGGTAGCGTGTCGAAATTTGCCTACGAGGCGAACGCTTGGGGTGGCGTGGTGGGTAATCCAAACGCCGTGACCGATCTCCGCACGGGGTTCTATGTCACCCCGGGCGACGTGCACAGCGCTCTGGACGCCATCGCTGTTGCCGGGTACACCGGCATTGAGCTGTTCGACGGCAATCTTCTCCCCTTCGAGGATTCGATGGGCACGTTTACCGATGCGGTGCGCGCAAGTGGCCTTGAGGTGACGGGTGTCTACAGCGGCGGCCACTTCATTTACCCGGACGCCCACGAAGACGAGCTGTCGCGTTTCGACCGGTCGCTCGCGCTCGCGGCCGCGGCCGGTGCCCGGCACTACGTCGTGGGCGGCGGTGCTATCCGCTCTACAGGCCGCCGCGACGAGGACTTTGCGGTAGCGGGTGGCTTCCTCAACGCCGTCACTGAGCGGGCACAGGCCGCTGGCCTCATCGCTAGCTACCATCCGCACCTCGGCAGCCTGGCCCAGACGCCCGAGCAGATCGACGCTCTTTTCGCCGCAACCACTATCGGCTTGTGCGCTGACGTGGCGCACCTCGCTGGTGGTGGCGGCGACCCGGCCGCGATCATTCGCCGCTACGCCGACCGCTTGACCTATGTGCATCTCAAGGACATTGACCTGGCCACGAGTGGATTCGTTCCGCTCGGCGAGGGCGACCTCGACCTGGGTGGCATCGTCGACGCCGTGGTAGATGCCGGTTACGACGATTGGGTGACCGTTGAACTCGACGGCTACCCCGGAGACCAGGCCGCAGCTGCTGCGCGCAGCTTCGCCTGGCTGCAGGCCTCCGCGCTGGCTTGACCCGATCCCCGTCCGAACCCAAAGACGCAGTACCCATCATCTCACAGCAAAGGAGCAAGAAGGATGAAGATCAAAACCACGCTCGTCGCCCTTACAGCGGCGGCCGGGTTGTTTGTCCTCACGGGCTGCACACCCGCCGGGGGCGGCACGACCACCGAAGTCGATTCGAGTGTCGCCACGGAGATCGACGCGGCTCTCGCCGAGATCACGGGCACGGTACTCAGCACTGGTCCCAATGGCGAGGAGCCGGCCTCCGTGGACACTACCGTTGTCACAGATGCGCAGGTCGCCGAAATCGCCAGCATGGGCCTGACCGCAGCCATCGTCATGCACTACGGCGGCAACGACTGGGCCAACGCGCAGATCGACGGACTGAACAGCGAGTTCGACCGCCTCGGCATCGAGGTCATCGCCACCACCGACGCCGACTTTGACCCGGCCACCCAGGTCTCGCAGATCGAGACGGTGCTGACGCAGAACCCTGACATCATCGTCTCGATTCCCACGGACCCGGTGGCCACAGCCAGCGCCTACCGCAAGGTCGCCGAGCAGGGCGTGAAGCTCGTGTTCATGGACAACGTGCCCGACGGCTTCGTGGCCGGCGAAGACTACGTCTCCATGGTCTCGGCCGACAACTACGGCAACGGCGTCACCAGCGCCTACCTTCTGGCCCGCTCGCTGGGCGGCAAGGGAAAGATCGGCGTCATCTACCACGAAGCCGACTTCTTCGTGACGAAGCAGCGCTACGAGGGCTTCAAAGACACCATCACCGAGAAGTTCCCGGACATTGAGATCGTGCAGGAGCAGGGCATCGCCGGCCCCGACTTCGCCGGTGACGCGCAGGGCGTCGCGAACGCCATGCTCACCAAGAACGCCGACCTCGACGGCATCTGGGCCGTCTGGGACGTCCCAGCCGAAGGTGTGATGGCCGCCGCACGCGAGACGGGCCGCACCGACATCAAGATCGCCACCGAAGACCTCGGCACCAACGTCGCGATCGCACTGGCCAAGAACCAGATGATCGTGGGCCTCGGCGCCCAGCTGCCGTTCGATCAGGGTGTGGCCGAGGCCGACCTGGCCGCGCTGAGCATCCTGGGCCAGGAAGTCCCAGCCTACGTGGCGCTGAGCTCGCTCCCCGTCGACCACGAGAACGTGCTCGAGGCATGGGAGACGGTCTACGGATCCGAGGCGCCCGCCTCGGTGCGCGACGCCTACGTCGACTAACAAACCGCACTACACGCACTATCCCACACGCTCGGTGGGGGCGAACTGATCGCCCCCCACCGAGCACCTCTCTACTTCTCTTTCTCCCTCCCGAAAGGCAGCCATGCAGGACATCAATATCGCCATGATTGGTGGCGGTTTCATGGGCAAGGCCCACTCGCTCGCCTACGCAGCTATGCCCATGTTCTTCTCTCCGGCGCCAGCGCGCCCGGTCAAGAAGATCGTCGTCGACGTCACTGATGACCTCGCCCGCGCGGCCTCCGAGCGGTACGCCTGGGAAGGCTATTCGTCGGACTGGCGCGCCGTGATCGCCGACCCGTCGATCGACGTAATCGATATCGCCACCCCTAACAACTCGCACGCAGAGATCGCCATCGCGGCAGCTGAGGCTGGTAAGCACATCATCTGCGAGAAACCGCTGGCGCCCACTGCCGAAGAGGCGGGTCGCATGCTCGCCGCCGCAAAGAAGGCCGACGTGGTCACCGCGGTCGCCTTCAACTACCGCCGCACACCGGCTGTGGCGTTGGCGAAGAAGTACATCGACGAGGGCGCCATCGGCAAGATCCTCAATTTCCGCGGCACCTACCTGCAGGACTGGAGCGCCGACCCGAACTCTCCGCTGAGTTGGCGCTTCCAGAAGAAGGTTGCCGGATCGGGTGCCGTGGGCGATATCGGCTCGCACGTGGTCGACTTGGCCCGCTACCTGGTGGGCGAGATCTCGGCAGTCACCTCGGTGGTGTCGAACTTCATCCCCAGCCGCCCGCTGCAGTCCGGCGGCTTCGACAACCTCGGCGCCTCCAACACATCCGACGACGGCCCGCGCGGCGAGGTCGACGTCGACGACGAGGCAATGTCGCTGGTGCGTTTCGCCAACGGCGCCGTCGGATCGATCGAGGCAACCCGCAATGCTTGGGGGCGCAACAACTACATCACCTTCGAGATTCACGGCACCGAGGGTTCGATCTTCTTCAACTATGAGAACCGCGACGAGCTGAAGGTAGCGTTCAAGAAGGATGCCGGCGACCGCCGCGGCTTCCGCACCGTGTACACCGGCCCGAACACGCCCTACGGTGAGTCGCTCTGGCCGATCCCGGCGCTCGGCATCGGCTATGGCGAGACCAAGATCATTGAGGCGCACGACTTCATCAAGGCCGTGGTCGAGGGCGGCACCGTCTCGCCGAACTTCACCGATGGCTACCAGGCCGCCCTCGTCGACGAGGCCATCCTGGAGTCGGGCCGCACCGGCCAGTGGGTGTCGGTTCCAGATGCCGCTACTGCGAACCACGCCGATGTCTGAGAACGCTGGTGCATCCGCCGCCGCGGTGTGTATGCGGCAGATCGTGAAGAGCTTTGGCCCGGTCGAAGTGCTCAAGTCGGTAGACATGGACATCGTGGCGGGGGAGGTGCACGCCCTCGCCGGTGAGAACGGCGCGGGCAAGTCCACGCTGATGAAGGTACTCCAGGGTGTGCACACCATCACCTCGGGCACCATCGAGGTCAACGGTGAGCGGGTGGACATCCGCAACACCTCCGACGCCGAGCGCGCCGGGATCGGCATGGTGTTCCAGGAGTTCAGTCTGATCCCGTCGATGACGGTGGCGCAGAACATCTTCCTCGGCCGCGAGCTGCGCGGCACCGCTGCTCTGGTCGATGACCGTGCCGCTGAGCGTGCCTCGCGCGAACTGTTCGACGGGCTCGGCGTCACCATCGACCCGAAGGCACGGGTCGAAGACCTTGGGACCGCCTACTGGCAGCTGGTCGAGATCGCGAAGGCGCTCGCCAAGAACGCGAGCGTGCTTGTGATGGACGAGCCCACTGCGAGCCTTGCCAAGCATGAGGTCGAGAACCTGTTCCAGCTGATCGAGACGCTCAAGGCGCGCGGTATCGCTATCGTCTACATCTCGCACCGCATGGATGAGATCCGCCGGGTATCCGACCGCATCACGGTGCTGCGCGACGGCCGCGTCGTCCTCTCCTCGGCCGTCGCCGAGCTGAGCGCCGCTGAGATCATCGAGGCCATCATCGGCCGCCGACTTGCCAGTGACCTGGTTTACCGTGACCGCGCGCTCGCGGCGGACTCGCCCGTGCTGCTTGAAGCCACCGGCATCGCCAGCGACTCTGTGCTCGACGACGTCAGCCTCACCGTACGTGCCGGCGAGATCGTGGGTCTTGCCGGTCTGATGGGCTCAGGTCGCACCGAGTTCGCTCGCGTGGTCGCAGGCATGGACAAACCGACCCGCGGGACACTCCGAATCGATGGTGAGGCCGTGCGCTTTGGCAGCCCGATCGCGGCGCAGGATGCAGGAGTCGCCCTCATCCCCGAAGACCGGCGCGAACAAGGGCTCGTGCTTCAACACTCCGTCTCCGACAACCTCACCCTGCCTGTACTTGGTCGGGTGAAGTCGGGAGCGTTCCTCTCGATGGCGAAGTTGCGGGCACTCACGGAGCAGCTCGTGACGCGGTTCGCTGTTAAGGTCGCAGACCCTTATGCCCCTGTCAGCCTGCTGTCGGGCGGTAACCAGCAGAAGGTCGTCGTGGCGAAGTGGATCAATACTGAGCCCCGCATCCTGGTGATGGACGAGCCGACCGCTGGTGTCGACATCGGCACCAAAACCGAGATTCTCGACATCGTGCGCGAGTTCGCCTCGCAGGGCAACGCCGTTGTGTTCATCTCATCGGAACTCCCCGAGCTGCTCGCGGTCGCCGACCGCATTGTCGTCATTCGCGAGGGCCGCTCGGCCCGCGAACTCGCCCGCTTCGACGTCGAGAGCGAAGAACAGCTCCAACTCATCATTCAAGGAGAGGCAGCATGAGCAGCCCCGCAACGGCCACCCGGCCTTCCCTCGCTGCGCGCGTCGCGGCCCGCTTTGACTGGCGTAGCAACATCATCTACATCGCCTTCGTGGTGGTGTTCATCCTGTTCGCCATCTTCCTCGGCAGCGATGGCTTCCTCTCGCCGAACAACATGCTCAACATCGTGAGGCAGACGGCCACGATCTCGATCATGGCCGTCGCGATGACATTTGTGATCGCGACCGCTGAAATCGACCTCAGCGTGGGCTCGATCGCGGGCCTCGCCTCGGTGGTGACCGCCATGACTGTGGCGCAGTTCGGTCTGGTTCCTGGCATCCTCGCCGGACTGGCCTCAGGTGCCGTGATCGGCGCCGTCAACGGCGGACTGGTGGCGCTGCTGAAGATCCCGTCGTTCCTGGTGACACTCGGCATGCTCGGCCTCGCGGCCGGATTGGCGCAGTGGATCACTGCCTCGGCGCCGCAGCCGATCACCGACCGTCTCTATGTGATGATCTTCGGCGGCGGCGACTTCGGCCCCGTGCCGGGCCTGCTGGTCTGGACCGTGCTGGCCGTGGCGGTGGGTTGGGTCGTAATGAACCGCACCGGGTTCGGTCGCAAGGTTCTCGCCACCGGTGGCAACCCGACCGCCGCGGCGTACACCGGCATCCGTACCGCCCGCATCAAGTTCACCGTTCTGCTCATCTCGGGCGTCGCGGCGGCCTTGGCCGGCATGCTCTACGCCGGACGACTTGAGTCGGGCCGGTTCCAGTGGGGCCAGGGCGACGAACTCACCGTCATCGCGGCGGTCATCCTCGGCGGCACCAGCCTGTTCGGAGGCCGCGGCGCCATCATCGGAACCCTGTTCGGCTCTCTGTTCATGGGCCTGATCAATAACGGCCTCATCCTCGCCGGGCTCGACGTGGCCCAGCAGCAGGTAGTGCGCGGCGCCATCATCATCGCCGCCGTCGCCCTGTCGAGGAAGAAGTGATGACCGGGGCGCGCCGGCCGCTGCGCAGCGGCATCATCGGCATGTCGGTTCCCGGAGCCGTCGTCATACCAGCCGGCAGGTGCTGTCATCAGGCTTCCCCGTGTGTCTTTCTCGGTCGGCGAATGCGTGGTGAGGTCATTCTCGCTACGCCGGCCGATCCTCATCGGTGTGGCCGTCATGACGACGGTAGCGGCGCTGGGCGCCCTGTGTCGAATGACAGGACGACCGCGTGAAGAAGGCCTCAGGAGCGCGGTGCTCCTGAGGCCTTCGACGTCACTCTGCGGTGGTCAGGGCGTGAAGCACGCGGCGACCGCGTCCGTGTCCCCGAGCACCTCGGCGAAGCCGTAGAGGGCATCGGTGTCGGTCAGCGCGCCATCGCTCTCGGCGATCGTGCGCAGCGTCGCGTTGTCGAGGTCGGAGGCGACGAAAATGTCCGCGAGGCAGGAGATCTGAGGCTCGGTGTATCCCTCGGCTCCGGTGGAAGCGAGGATCGCCGTGAGTCCCTGAGCCACTTCAGGAGCGGTCGGGCGAACGCCGGCATCGGTTCCCTCGGTGCTGTCGGTTCCTTCGGTCTCGCTCGGCGCGGTCGCCTCGATCGACGGAGAAGAGGTGGGCATCCTGTCGATCTCTTCGCTCACTCCCTGGGCGAAGGCGGCGAGGTAGACGACGAACATCACGATGCCGATGATCGTCCCGACGACCGCGAGGATGAGTCCCGTGATGCCCGGCCACTTCTTGCCCTTGAGGAAGAGCGAGACGAGGGAGACGATGAATCCGGCGACGACCCCGCTCAGCGACGACCTCGGCGCATACTCCGCCCCGGGAGCATCATTCACATCCTGAGCGGTGAGACCTGCGGAAGCCGTCTGCGACGGATCCGGCGACTCGGGGGAGATCGGCGTCTCGTCGGACGGACGGACGACGGTGTCATCGATCGATGGGGTCTCGGCGACCTGCTCCTCGACGACGACCTGCTCCTCGGAGACGGCCGGGGCATCGGTGGTCTCCGGGGCGAAGTGCTCGGTCCACTGCTGGCCGTCCCACCAGCGCTGTCGACCGGATCCGTCGTCGTACCATCCTGCGGGCGTAGTCATGGGTCCCCCTTGAAAGAATTCGGCGGCCACTTCCTGCAGCCGACATCTTCATGTATAGCAGTGGCAGGCGACGTGGCAGTGGGTCGTGGATGGGGAGCAATCCCCATCCGGTCGGAGGACGGAAGCGTCGTGCGGGGTGTCGCTCGCGGCCAGGGGAGAGCCCGCGCTTAGGCTCGTAGCGCCATGATTCGGTTCGAGAACGTCACGAAACGCTACCGCGGGACGTCGAAGCCCGCCCTCTCCGGTGTCGACTTCGAAGTGCAGCGCGGGGAGTTCGTCTTCCTCGTCGGCGCCTCTGGCTCCGGCAAATCCTCCTGTCTGCGCCTGATCCTGCGCGAAGACGTCCCGACGACGGGGCGGGTCGCTGTGCTCGGCAGAGACCTGCGGGCGCTCGCCAACCGCAAGGTGCCGTATTTCCGCCGCCACATCGGGTCGGTCTTCCAGGACTTCCGACTTCTGCCGTCGAAGACCGTCTACCAGAACGTCGCCTTCACGCTTCAGGTGACGGGTTCGTCGCGCGGCTTCATCCAGCAGGCTGTTCCGGAGGCCTTGGCGCTCGTGGGTCTCGACGGCAAGCAGAAGCGGATGCCGCACGAGCTCTCCGGCGGTGAGCAGCAGCGCGTCGCGATCGCACGCGCCATCGTGAAGAGGCCGCGCGTTCTCCTCGCCGACGAGCCGACGGGCAATCTCGACGAGAGCATGCGCGACGAGATCCTGACGCTGCTCGAATCGCTGTGCGCCGAGGGGATCACGATCATCGTCGTGACGCACGATTCGGCGGTCGCGCGTCATGCGACACGGCGGCTGCGTCTGACGAAGGGCGTGGTGCAGGACATCACGAAGTAGGGGAGCGCGGAATCGTGGTGCGATGCACGAAGGGCCGGGTACCTCGCGGTACCCGGCCCTTCGACGGCGAGACGTCAGTGCGTGTCTTCCGCCTCGATCTCGGTGCGGTCGCCCGACCACAGCGTGTGGAAGGTGCCCGGCTTGTCGACGCGCTTGTAGGTGTGCGCGCCGAAGAAGTCGCGCTGACCCTGCACGAGCGCTGCGGGGAGGCGGTCGGCGCGGATGCCGTCGTAGTACGACAGCGACGACGAGAACGCGGGCGCGGGGATGCCGG
>NZ_JAGYWT010000410.1:0-2237 GCF_019279095.1 Microbacterium sp. BF1
GGTGAGCGTGCGTGCCACGTCGTCGATGTCGAAGGGATCGTCCGGGTCCTGTGCCGCGATCGCCGAATGGAACAGCACCTGCCAGAGCAGATCCCCCAGCTCCTCGCGGAGGTCGTCGCGGCTGCCGACGCACCATCTTCTCGGTGAGCGTGCGTGCCACGTCGTCGATGTCGAAGGGATCGTCCGGGTCCTGTGCCGCGATCGCCGAATGGAACAGCACCTGCCAGAGCAGATCCCCCAGCTCCTCGCGGAGGTCGTCGCGGCTGCCGACGCACCATCTTCTCGGTGAGCGTGCGTGCCACGTCGTCGATGTCGAAGGGATCGTCCGGGTCCTGTGCCGCGATCGCCGAATGGAACAGCACCTGCCAGAGCAGATCCCCCAGCTCCTCGCGGAGGTCGTCGCGGCTGCCGCTCTCGACGGCGTCGATCACCTCGTGCGACTCCTCGATCAGGTACGGCACGAGGTCACGGTGTGTGATCCGCTGCGACCATACGCAACGCTCCCGGACGGCGTGCATGGTTTGGGCTGCCTGACGCAGCGGATCGGCAGCGTCCGCCGCGGCCGGGGACTCAGAGCTCACGCTTCCTCCTTGCATCGACCCGACCGGAAGCGGCGAGGGCCGGAACATTCCTCACGACGATGCGGACGCGACCCGACGGTACCAGCGCGCCCGCAGGGAGACGATGATCCCGGAGAACACGAGAGCGATCAACGACCCCACGAGCACACCGAGGATCGCCTGGTCCCTGATGCCGCCATCGTCGGCGAAAGCGAGGTTCGCCAGCAGCAGCGAAACGGTGAAGCCGATGCCGCCGAGGGCACCGGCGGCGAGGATGTCGGCGAACGGCAGCGCAGGATCGGCGCCCTTCGGACGGATGCGCATCGCGAGCCAGCCGAACAGCGAGATGCCGATGATCTTGCCCACGGGCAACGCGACCACGATCGCCCAGAACGCCGGCGACAGCTCGGTGATCGAGACGGCGGGGATCACCACGAACGCCGCGACGAAGGCGAACAGCGGCAGGATGGCGCCGTTCACGGTCGGCTCGAGTGCATGCCTGGTGCGCCCGGCGGGCACGGGCGACATCACGAGGCCGAGCAGCACGCCGGCGATCGTGGCGTGGATGCCGGAGGAGGCGACCAGACCCCAGGTGATCACGCCGACCAGGGCCATGGCGACGGCGATCAGCGGGTGGCCCTTGGCGTGCAGCAGCCTGCTCAGCGCCCAGAAGACGGCAACCCCGACGATCGCGAGCCCGAACAGCAGCCACTGCACGTCATCGGCGAACAGCACGGCGATGAAGATGATGCCGATGATGTCGTCGAGGATCGCGAGGGCGAGCAGGAAGACGCGGACGCGCGAGGGCAGACCCTTGCCGAACATCGCCAGCACACCGAGCGCGAACGCGATATCCGTCGCCGTGGGGATGGGCCAGCCCGGAGCCGTCGTGCTGTCGCCGCCGGCGATCAGCAGGTACACCGCGATCGGGACCAGCACGCCGCCGGTCGCCGCGATGGCGGGCTGCACGGCCTTGCGCGGGGAGTCTAGCTCGCCGTGGGTCAGCTCGTGGCGCAGCTCGATGGCCACGACGAGGAAGAAGACGGCGAGAAGGCCGTCGGACACCCAGTGCGCGATCGACAGATCCAGGGCCGTGCCGGGGATCGCGATGTGGAGATCGAGGAAGGCGGCGAGCGCGTCGTGCGTCGGCAGGTTCGCGAGCAGGAGTCCGAGGCCGGCCGCGATGAGGAGGAGGACGGCAGGGAACTGCTGCCCGCGGAGGGGGTTCGCTGAGATGCGCATTCCCCCCATCGTAGGTCGCCGACAGGCCTCGGCGCCTCTCGTCATCGCCCGATCGCGAAGCAGATCGTCATGCGTGCAGGACACTCCTCTGACGAGGGATACTCTCGAAGTGTGACCCCCGCACACTCCTTCTCCGAGCCCACGAACACCGAGGCCATCCGCGTGATCGGCCGATTCGAAGCCGGCCGCGGCATCCCCGATGCCATGCGCACCGATGTCAGGATGCTCGGGCAGCTGCTCGGGCAGGTGCTGCGCGAAGCCGGCGGCGACGACCTCTTCGAAGACGTCGAACGGCTGCGTCTGGCGAATGCGGACCGAGATCGGCGATCTCACGATCCAGGTCCCGAGGGACCGGGCGGGGACATTCGCGCCGGTGGTGGTGCCCAAGCATCAACGCCGAATCGCGGGGTTCGACGAGGCGGTGATCTCTCTGTA
>NZ_JAGYWT010000411.1:0-2214 GCF_019279095.1 Microbacterium sp. BF1
GACCGATGCCGGTCGATCTGAACCCGCACGAGGTCGCCGCTCTCCGCGAGGCAGGACTCGACGATGCCGCCCTGCTGCAGGCTCTCGCCCCCGTGGACCCGCGCGAACCCCACTCCGCTCTCCTCCTCATCCCCGGCGGAACCCCGTCGAGCGCCGATCCGCTCGACGCCCGCCCCCTCACCCCCGCAGACCTGAAGGTGTGACATGACCATGACGCCCGACTCCTCCCTCCTCGAACTCGCCCGCGCTCTCGATGCGGCCGATCCGCTGCACGCCCACCTCGATGCGTTCGCCGAGGCTCCTGGCGTCACCGCGTACCTCGACGGCAACTCGCTCGGGCGTCCCCTGCGCGAAGTCCCCGAGAAGATCGCCGCCTTCGTGCGGGACGACTGGGGCACGCGGCTGATCCGCTCGTGGGACGAGCAGTGGATGGCGCTGCCGATGGAGCTGGGCGACCGCATCGGACGGGTCGCTCTCGGCGCCGCCCCCGGCCAGACCGTCGTGGCCGATTCGACCAGCGTGCTGATCTACAAGCTCATGCGCGCCGCCGCGTCGGCCGATCCGGACCGCACCGAGCTCGTGATCGAGGCGGGCAACTTCCCCACCGACCGGTTCCTCGCCGAGGGCGTGGCCGCCGAGACGGGGATGACGCTGCGGTGGATCGAACCCGACCCGGTGCACGGGGTGACCATCGCCGATGTCGAGGCCGTCGTCTCCGCACGCACCGCCCTGGTGTCGCTGAGCCATGTCGACTATCGCTCGGGAGCCCTGGCCGACATGCCGGGCATCACCGCGACGGTGCGCGAGGCCGGCGCCCTGATGATGTGGGATCTGTGCCACTCGGCCGGCGTCGTGCCGATGCAGCTCGACGAGTGGGGTGTCGACATGGCTGTCGGCTGCACCTACAAGTACTTGAACGGCGGGCCGGGCTCCCCCGCCTTCGCCTACCTCCGACACGGACTGCAGGGTGTGCTGCGCCAGCCGATCCAGGGCTGGTGGAGCGCGGCCGACATCTTCGCGATGGGGCCGGAGTACGTACCGTCCGGCGACATCCGCCAGCTGCTCAGCGGCACTCCCCCGGTGACGTCGATGCTCGCGATGCAGGGGATGCTCGACCTCATCGAGCACTCGACGATCGAGGGCGTGCGGGCCAAGTCGCAGTCGTTGACCGATCTCGCCGTGCGTGCCTACGACGAGGTGCTCGCCCCTCTCGGTGTGCGACTGCTCAGCCCTCGCGATGCCGAGCTGCGAGGCGGACACGTGACGATCGGGCATCCGGACTTCCGCGACGTCACACGTCGCCTGTGGGCGGACGGCATCATCCCGGACTTCCGATTCCCCGACGGCATCCGCCTCGGACTCTCTCCGCTGAGCACCTCGCACGTCGAGACCATCACCGGCGTGCTCGCGGTGCGCGACGCCTTGGAGTCCGGTGACTTCTGACCGTGCCGTCGCGCCCGTCCTCGACGACATCGATGCGCGCCCCGGCAGCACCGCATCGTTGCTGCGGACGTTCATCGGCGTCTTCCTGCGCCCGCTCGGCGGGTGGATCTCCGCCGCCGACCTGGTCGCCCTCGCCGGCGACCTCGGCATCGAACCGGCCCCGGCGCGCACCGGTGTCGCACGCCTCAAGCAGAAGGGCCTGCTGCTCGCCGCCCGTGAGAAGCAGATCGGCTACGGGCTGAACCCGGCAGCGATCCCGATGCTCGAACGCGGCGATCGGCGCATCTTCGAGATGCGCGAGATGACGGACGCCGACACGTGGTGCCTGGTCTCGTTCTCGATCCCCGAGAGCGCGAGGAGCGTGCGCCATCAGCTGCGTCGACGACTGCAGTGGATCGGTGCGGGAGTCGTGTCGCCCGCCCTGTGGATCTGCCCCGGCCACCTTCAGGACGAGGTGGTGCAGATCCTCGACGAACTCGATGCGCGCCCGTGGGCGACGCTGTTCCCGGCATCCGCCCCCGTTCCCGCCGGCAGCCTCGTCGACGCTGCGGCGCAGTGGTGGGATCTGGATGCGCTGCGCGACGAGCACCTCGCCTTCCAGGCGTCTCTCGCGGACCTGCCAGCGGAGCCGTTCGCCGCATACGTGCAGCTGATCGACCGCTGGCGGGTGCTGCCGTACACCGATCCGGGGCTTCCCCCGTCGATGCTGCCGGCCGATTGGCCCGGTCGTGACAGCTTCGACGAGTTCGCCCGCCGGTCGGCGGAGCTGAC
>NZ_JAGYWT010000412.1:0-2201 GCF_019279095.1 Microbacterium sp. BF1
CCGGCGGGCGTGTGGGTGCGGGCGTTCGCGAGCAGGTTCGCGACGACCTGATGCATGCGTCCGGCGTCTCCCACGATCGTCACGGGCTCGTCGGGCACGTCGATGTTCCAGTGGTGGTCGGCCGCGGTCGGCCGCGCGTCCGAGAGACCCTCGAGGGCCAGCTGGGTCAGGTCGACCGTGCCGTAGACCAGCTCCCGGCCCTCATCGAGACGGGCCAGCAGCAGCAGGTCCTCGACGAGCCGGGTCATCCGCAGCGACTGGGCCTGGATGCGCTCCAGCGACGACGTCGTGCTCTCGATGACCTCGGGGCGCTCCGCCTGCGGGTCCGACTGACGCAGGGCGCGCAACGACAGCTCCGAGTACCCGCGGATGGACGCGAGCGGGGTGCGCAGCTCGTGGCTGGCGTCGGCGACGAAGCGCCGCATCCGCTCCTCGTTCTTCTGACGGGAGGCGAGCGAGGTGTTCACGTGGTCGAGGAGCTTGTTCAGCGAGGCTCCGACGAGACCGGTCTCGGTGCGGGGATCGGCTTCGGACGCGGGAACGCGCTCGGTGATCGTCACCTCGCCGCGGTCCAACTGCTGATTGGCCACTCTGGTCGCCGTCAGTGCGACGGCACGGAGGGGACGCAGGCTCACGCGGATGGTGATCGCCGTGGTCAAAGCGAGCAGGATCAGACCACCGATCGTCGCGAGCGCGATCACGGTCAGCAGCTGCGTGAGCTGGTTCTGGATATCGTCGCGGGGGAGACCGGTCACCACGATCAGGCCGTTGCTCGTCGGCAGCGCCATGACGCGGTAGGAGCCGAGGTCGGTGAGGGTGACGGTCGCGACCCGGGTATCCTTCAGCGACACCGCGATCTCGGCGAGCTGGGCGCCGGTCAGCGGATCGAGCGTTCCGGCGAATTCGTCGCCGTCCTCACTCTTCGCGACCACTCCGGAGAACCCCGTGACGGGACTGGAGACGACGAAGAGAACTCCGACCGGAGGTGCGGGGCTGCTCGCGAGCACGTTCTGCGCGGTCGCCGACGATGGAGCGACAGCCTGGGAGATGCGAACCAGCTGGTGGGCGTATTCGCTCAGCTTCTGGTCGAGCTGATCTTCCATCGTCTTTCCCAGCGTCGCGCTGGTGATCACGGCGACGATGATGAGGATCAGCGACACGAACCCGATCACGGCGGTCATCAGCCGTGTCTGCAGGCTCATCGGCCTTCTCATCATCGTCGCTGAGCTCACTGCGGGGCCTTGATCATGTAGCCGACGCCGCGCACGGTGTGCAGCAGCGGCGTGCGCCCGGCATCGATCTTCTTGCGCAGGTACGAGATGTACAGCTCGACGACCGACGACTTGCCGCCGAAGTCGTAACTCCACACCCGGTCGAGGATCTGCGCCTTCGACAGCACCCGGCGCTCGTTGCGCATCAGGTAGCGCAGCAGCTCGAACTCGGTCGCGGTGAGCTCGATCTCGGTGCCGTCTCGCACGACCTCGTGGCTGTCCTCGTTGAGGGTGAGGTCGGCACGATGATCCTCGTCTCCCACGATCTCGACGTGGTCGGCGCGGTCGCCGACGAGGTGCTCGTGATGCAGGAGGGACGGATCGTCGAGCAGGGGGCGACCGTCGACGTGTTCGCCTCGCCCCAGCATCCGTTCACGCGGGAACTGCTCGACGCGAGTGGCCCCGCCGGCTTCTGATCTGCCGTCAGTCCTTGATCTGCCGTCAGTCCTTGAGCTGGATGCCGATGCCCGCCGCCAGCGCCGGGGCGAGCTGCTGCACCTGGAACGAGGTGAGGGTGGCCCCGCGGAGGCTGTGGGCGTCGAGATAGGCGACGGCGTCGAGCCCACGCAGATCCACGTCTTTCGCACGCATGCCCCGTGGGTCGACCTCGTCGCTCGATGTGGCTGTGAAGCGCACACGGGAGAGCTCGGCCTGCGGCATGTCGATGGTGCGGATGCTGCACCCCGAGATCTCGAGATCGGTGATCTTGGCCGCCCCCAGATTCAGATAGTCGATGCGCACATCCCGCAGATCGAGCTCCGAGATGAGCGCCTCGCTGAGGTCGAGAGTGCCGATACGCCCGCCGCTGATCCGCACCCGCCGCACACCGGCATCGCGCATGCGGAGCGAGGCGATGCGCACACCGGACATGTCGACGTCGACGACCGTCGCGCCGGTGAGGTCGATGGCGTCCGCGTCGGCGCTCAGGAT
>NZ_JAGYWT010000413.1:0-2199 GCF_019279095.1 Microbacterium sp. BF1
TTCGCTCTCGCCAAGCAATGGCGGGGCCTCGCCACCCGCTACGACAAGCTCGCGATCACCTACCGCGCGGCCGTCACCATCAGCGCAATCCTCACCTGGCTACGCCATATGGGAGACACGCCCTAGTTGACCGGACCGGTCCACTTCTCGCCCGGTCCCTTGCCGATCGGGTCGGGAATCGTCGATGCCTCGCGGAAGGCGAGCTGCAGCGAACGAAGACCGTCACGCAGCGAGCGGGCGTGCATGTCACTGATCTCGGGAGCGCCGGCGGTGATGAGGCCGGCGAGAGCGTTGATGAGCTTGCGCGCCTCGTCGAGGTCGATCTGCGCCGCGGCGTCGGGATCGTCGGCGAGTCCGAGCTTGACGGCTGCGGCGCTCATGAGGTGCACGGCGGCGGTGGTGATCACCTCGACAGCGGGTACATCGGCGATGTCTCGGGTGGCCGACGATGCGGCCTCCTCCTGACGTGCCCAGCGCTCTTCGCGCTCACGTGCAGCCTCGTCCGGTGCCTGGTTCGTCACTTCGCCTTGCTTTCTGTTAGACTTTGGCGGGCTCCGGAGCGTCATGCTCCGGATCGAAAGAGGATTCACTTCCCACCCGCGCTTGCCGTTCAAGGCTACCGGGTCTTGCACTCCACCGGCTCCGTTCGCAAGACGGACCCGGCAGGTAGGGTGCGGAGCCGGCGTCTGAATGCCGGTGGGCGGGGACGATTCCGATTTCGCCCGTGATGCAGACAGCATCGCGGTGGCCGAATCACATCGTCTAAGGAGTTCCGCATCAGCGATCCCCGTACCAATGAGCGCATCCGCGTCCCCGAGGTCCGCCTCGTCGGCCCCGCGGGTGAGCAGATCGGCGTTGTCCGCATCGAGGCCGCGCTACGCCTCGCGCAGGAAGCCGATCTCGACCTCGTCGAGGTCGCCCCCAACTCGAAGCCGCCCGTCGTCAAGATCATGGACTACGGCAAGTTCAAGTACGAGGCCGCCCAGAAGGAAAAGGAAGCTCGCCGCAACCAGGCGAACACGATCCTCAAGGAAGTCCGTTTCCGTCTGAAGATCGAGGCGCACGACTACACGACCAAGCTCAAGCGCGCCGAGGGCTTCCTCAAGGCCGGCGACAAG
Organism: Microbacterium sp. BF1; assembly: GCF_019279095.1. Classification (NCBI taxonomy): domain Bacteria; kingdom Bacillati; phylum Actinomycetota; class Actinomycetes; order Micrococcales; family Microbacteriaceae; genus Microbacterium; species Microbacterium sp. BF1. The sequence continues at coordinate 1,119 of NZ_JAGYWT010000413.1, forward strand.
GTCAAGGCCATGATCCTGTTCCGCGGTCGCGAGCAGTCGCGTCCCGAGCAGGGCGTCCGCCTGCTGCGCAAGTTCGCCGAAGACGTCGCCGAGTTCGGCACCGTCGAGTCGAACCCGACCATCGACGGTCGCAACATGGTGATGGTCGTGGCCCCGCTCAAGAGCAAGTCCGAGGCCAAGCAGGAGCAGAACGCCGTGCGCGATGCTCAGCGTGCCGACAAGAAGCAGGCGGCGCGCGACGCGAAGAGCGATTCGCCCGCAGCCGCAGCTCCGGCGGAGTGATCCCCGCCCCCAGAACTCCCGCACCGCGGGTTGACACCGTCGCCTGAGAAGGCGCCATACGAAGGAAGAGAAGATGCCGAAGCAGAAGACCCACTCGGGTGCTAAGAAGCGCTTCAAGATCACCGGCAGCGGAAAGCTGAAGAAGCAGCAGGCCGGGATGCGCCACAACCTCGAGCACAAGTCGAGCCGTCGCACCCGTCGTCTGAACCAGGACCAGGTGCTGTCGAAGGCTGACACCAAGGTCGCGAAGAAGCTTCTCGGTCGCTGACGCGCACCGAACGCACGAATAGGAACACAGGAAAATGGCAAGAGTCAAGCGGGCAGTAAACGCCCACAAGAAGCGCCGGGTTATCCTCGAGCGCGCCTCCGGTTACCGCGGACAGCGTTCGCGCCTGTACCGGAAGGCCAAAGAGCAGGTCATCCACTCGCTGGTCTACTCGTACCGTGACCGTCGCAAGCGCAAGGGCGACTTCCGTCGTCTGTGGATCCAGCGCATCAACGCTGCGGCTCGCCAGAACGGCATGACGTACAACCGCTTCATCCAGGGCCTCGGCCTCGCGGGTGTCACCGTCGACCGTCGCATGCTCGCCGACCTCGCGGTCAACGACGCGGCGACCTTCACGACGCTGGTCGAGACGGCGAAGAAGGCTCTGCCCTCCGACGTCAACGCACCGAAGTCGGCTGCGTAAGCATCTCTTCACACAGGGCGCTCTCCTTCGGGAGGGCGCCCGGTGGCGTTCGTCGGCCCGGAACCGGCGGATGCGCGGGTGACGACCACGTCGACGAGGGCCGCCACGGC
>NZ_JAGYWT010000414.1:0-2198 GCF_019279095.1 Microbacterium sp. BF1
AAGTACGGACTGCTGCAAGACGTCATCGACAAGATCAACACCTTGTTTGCCGGCACCGACGTCGACGAGATCAACGGCGTCAGCGCGGCCGAGACTATCCTCCGCCACGTCGTCGACAACCCGAAGACCGCGCGCTCGTGCGTACGAGCGCGCGGAGAGTGCCGTTGCACCCGCCCTCGACCTCACCGTTGGACGGTTCCCCCAGGATCGCGAAGTCGGCCTCGAAGAGATCGGGGCGCACGGCGGCGAGCAATCCGAGGCCGTTCTTCGAAGCCTCGATCTCCTCGTTGTCGTACCACATCCACGTGATGTCGATCGCGGGGTCGGTCAGTTCGGCCGCGAGCTTCAGCTGCACGGCGGTGCCCGCCTTCATGTCGACGGTGCCGCGCCCCCAGAGATAGGGCACCCCGTCGATCTCGATGTCGCGCGTCGGCAGGTTCGCGTTGATCGGCACGGTGTCGATGTGACCGGCGATCGCGACGCGCTGTGCCCGGCCGCGGTCGGTGCGGGCGACGATCGTGTTCCCGTGACGGAAGACGTCGAGGTGCTCCAACGGCGTCACCGCTGCCTCGATCGCATCGGCCAAGCTCTTCTCCTCACCGGAGACGCTCGGGATATCGCAGATCGCACGGGTGAGGTCGACGGAGGACACGGTCAGATCGAGCACCATGGGTCAAGACTACTTACCCCGTCACGAGTGACGTCGCCATCCCTCGGGGGCGATAGCGTGGAGGGATGAGCGACGCACGCACTGTATGGGGTATCGGACTCACCACGATCGCCGGGGACGGCACCGTCCTCGATGCGTGGTACCCCGAGATGCGGACAGGCGCCTCCACCTCCGACGAGGTCACCGTCGCCATCGCCGCACTCGAGCCCCTCGCCGGGCCCGACGAACGGCGGAACGTCACGCTCGAGGTCGTGCACCTGGAGATCGACCTCGACGCCGCCCCGGCGTCGACCGCGGACGCCTACCTGCGTCTGCACGCACTCTCCCATCTGGTGGTGCGTCCCAACGAGCTGAACCTGGACGGTATCTTCGGGCACCTTCCGAACGTGGCCTGGACCAACGCCGGCCCCGTCCTTCCCGCGGATGCCGCTCGCCTGCGCCCGCACCTCCAGCGCGCCGGCATCCAGGTGCAGGGGCTCGACAAGTTCCCCCGCCTGACCGACTACGTGCAGCCTTCCGGCGTCCGCATCGCCGACGCCTCCCGTGTGCGTCTGGGCGCGTACCTCTCCCCCGGCACGACCGTCATGCACGAGGGATTCGTCAACTTCAACGCCGGCACGCTGGGCGCGTCGATGGTCGAAGGACGCATCTCGCAGGGCGTGGTGGTCGGCGACGGCAGCGACATCGGCGGAGGCTCGTCGATCATGGGCACCCTCTCCGGCGGCGGAACGCATCGCGTGTCCATCGGAGCCCGCACGCTGCTCGGCGCGAACGCCGGCATCGGCATCTCGCTCGGTGACGACTGCGTCGTCGAGGCCGGGCTCTATGTCACGGCCGGCACCAAGATCGTCCTCGTCGACGGGCCCGTGACCGCCGATGGCGCACGCAAGAGCGTGAAGGGGGCCGAGCTCTCCGGTCACGATGGGGTGCTCTTCCGCCGGAACTCGCTCAGCGGTGCAGTGGAGGCCGTGCGTCGCGCCGGTGTGGGAGTGACGCTGAACGAGGCGCTGCACGCCTGAGAACGCCCCCAGGGGACGCCTGCCCCGCTCCTGCAGGCGGCCGACGACCCGCGCGGAAGTCGACATGCGGCCGACGGCATGCACGCACTGGTAGACTGACGGAGTTGCGTGTACCGCCGGTCTCGTAACATCGTCGTCGTCACGGGGTCTCCGAGGACCGAAGCGAGCGGAACCGCTCCCACCACCAGCATCAGCTGGCCTTTCGAACGGCGAACCGATGCGCAATTCCTGCGCCGTCGCCCACCTCACCCCTTTATCTCGCGCCGTTCATTCGGGCGCTGACGGAGTTTCTGCATGTCTACTTTCCTTGAACTCGGCGTTCCTGCCGAGCTCGCCGCCGTTCTCGCCGATTCCGGCAAGACCGAGGCGTTCGCCATCCAGCGCGACACCCTTCCCGACTCCCTCGCCGGACGCGACCTCCTGGGTCGCGGACGCACGGGCAGCGGCAAGACCATCGCCTTCGCCCTGCCGCTCGTCGCGCGCCTCGCCGCTTCCGGCGGACAGCGCCG
>NZ_JAGYWT010000415.1:0-2195 GCF_019279095.1 Microbacterium sp. BF1
CGTTCATCACGGTCGGCGCGCTGATCGGCAGCTCGATCTCGCGCGGCATGCTCTCGCTCGGCGTCGGCCTGTTCCTCGGGCTGGTCGGCACCGATTGGCTCTCCGGCCAGCAGCGCTACACGCTGGGGCTCCCGGCGCTGTCCGACGGCGTCGACATCGTGCTGGTCGCCGTCGGCCTGTTCGCGGTCGGGGAGACGTTCTACATCGCCGCCCGGTTGCGGCACGGCGGCGTCGACGTGATCCCCGTGACTCGCGGGTGGCGCTCGTGGATGACGAGGTCCGACTGGCGGAGGTCCTGGAAGCCGTGGCTGCGCGGCACGGCGATCGGCTTCCCGATCGGCACGATCCCCGCCGGCGGTGCGGACGTCGCCACGTTCCTGTCGTATGCGACCGAGCGCAAGCTGTCGAAGCACCGCGACGAGTTCGGACGCGGTGCGATCGAGGGCGTCGCCGGTCCGGAGTCGGCGAACAACGCCGCGGCCGCCGGAGTGCTGGTGCCCCTGCTCACGCTGGGCCTGCCGACGACGGCGACTGCGGCGATCATCCTCACGGCGTTCCAGTCGTACGGCATCCAACCGGGACCGCTGCTGTTCGAGAGCCAGTCGAACCTGGTGTGGGCGCTCATCGCGAGCCTCTACATCGGCAACGTGATCCTGATCGTGCTCAACCTGCCGCTCGTGGGCATGTGGGTGAAGCTGCTGCAGATCCCGCGGCCGTATCTGTACGCGGGCATCCTTCTGTTCGCAGTGTTCGGGGCATACGCACTGCACAGTTCGCCGTCGGACATCGTGATCCTGCTGATCGTCGGCATCCTCGGCTACTTCATGCGCCGGTACGGCTATCCGGTCGCGCCGCTCGTGGTCGGCATGATCCTGGGGCCGATGGCCGAGGAGCAGCTGCGCAAGGCGCTGCAGCTGAGCCAGGGGGATCTGAGCACGCTCGTCATGCAGCCGTTCGCGGCGATCGCCTACGGGGCGCTCGCCCTGCTGATCGTCGGCGGACTCTGGTTGCGGCGTCGCCAGCGCCGGTACGAGCAGGCGCTGACCGCGTCGATCGCGGTGCCGATCAAGGCGGACTCCGAGGTCTGATCCGCGACGCGGGTTCGAGAGGGGAGGAGGCCGCGAGTAGGCTGATCCGGTGAGTGACGTACAGGCCCCCGCACGAGGGCCTCGCGCCTATGCGGCGTTCATCGGCATCGGCCTTCTCGCCGGCCTCCTCTCCGGACTCTTCGGCGTGGGCGGTGGCACGGTCATCGTTCCGCTTCTCGTGCTCCTGCTGCACTTCGATCAGCGCCTCGCGGCCGGGACCTCGCTCGCGGCGATCGTGCCCACGGCGAGCGTCGGCGTCATCTCCTACGCCACGACCGGTTCGGTGGCCTGGGTGCCCGCGATCATCCTCGCGGCGGGTGCCGTGGTGGGCGCGCAGATCGGCACACGGCTGCTGCCGCGCATCTCGCAGACGGCGTTGCGGTGGGGTTTCGTCGGCTTCCTGGTCGTCGTGATCGTCAGCCTCTTCCTGGTGATCCCCTCACGCGACGCCGCGTTCGAACTCTCCTGGCTGACCGGCATCGCCCTCGTCGGCGTGGGAATCGGCACCGGAATCCTCGCGGGGCTGATCGGCGTTGGCGGTGGAGTGATCGTCGTACCTGTGCTGATGCTGGCCTTCGGCACGAGCGACCTGGTCGCCAAGGGCACCTCGCTGCTGATGATGATCCCCACCGCCATCTCCGGCACCGTGGGCAACCTCCGCAACCGCAACGTCGACCTGCTCGCGGCGCTGATCATCGGCATCTCGGCCTGCACGACGACCGCGCTCGGGGCGTGGCTGGCCACGATCGTCGACCCGACGCTGGGCAACATGCTCTTCGCGGCATATCTGGTCGTGATCGCGGTGCAGATGGCGATCAAGGCGATCAGAGGCCGCAAGCGCCGCTGAGCCCGCGTGGATGAAAGGATCTTCATCCACGACTCATCTCCGCATCATGATCGACGGGCATCATGGGGTCATGCCCACTCCACGACGCCTTCTCCTCACCGGCGCGCTGATCGCTATCCCGGTCGCCTTCGCGGTCGGGAGCGTCGTGCTGGCGCAGATACCGCCGTCGCCGCAGATCCCCACCGAACCCGTGTCGGTGCAGCTGGCGACCCCGGCGCCGAGTGCGGAACCCGCGCCCGTGCCGGCTCCCGTCGTTCCGG
>NZ_JAGYWT010000416.1:0-2172 GCF_019279095.1 Microbacterium sp. BF1
GCGAGATGATCGGATACCCGGATCGTCAGGATGACCCCGACGAGATGCCCGAGTGGAAGACCGAGGGCATGCACCTCAACGACGTGCCCTGCGTCGCCTATGCCCTCAACCTCGACTGGTTCACGGTCACGCCGCATCGGTGCGGCCGGGACACCAGCAGGACCGCGACACGATGCTGAGCGGAATCGCGGAACAGGTCGCCGTCGATCCTGCAGAATCGCTCCTCGTCGTCGGCGACTTCAATGCGCCGTCGACGGATCCGAGCCTGTCCGCTCTGCGCGCGGAGGCCGACGGGGTGCGTCCGACCGACGGGACGCTCGGGTTCACGTGGCCCGTCGCCTTCCCCCTCGTGCGCATCGACCAGGTGTTCGTACGCGGTCTCGACGTCGTCACCTCGACCACGATGCGGGCGGGGAACAGCGATCATCTCGCCACCCTGACCCGAGTGCGCTGACCCCGAGTGCGCTGACGCCGAGTGTGCTGGGCCCGACGTTTCGATCGGCAGTCTCAGTGGCGCCGCAAGCAGGTCGGATCGTAACCTGCCACCGACAGGCTCCGCACCAGGCGAGAATGGGGACATGGACTGGCAGACGACCTCCGAGGACACGGTGCCTTCGGCACCCGTGACGGAGGCCGACGTCCGGCTGCTCCGTGCCCGCCCGCCGGCGACCGGCGCATGGCGAGACGGAGACCCTGTGGGAGGGCGACGCTTCGCCGCCTCCGGTCCCTTCCCCACCGCGAGCGGTGCGCAGCTGCCCGCCATCCGTGTCGCCTACGAGTCCTGGGGCGAGTTGAACAGCGCCCGTGACAACGCCGTCCTGGTGCTGCATGCGCTCACCGGAGACAGCCATGTGCGCGGCCCCGCGGGCGCCGGTCACCCCACCGGCGGCTGGTGGGAGGACATCACCGGTCCCGGTGCTCCGCTCGACACCGAACGCTGGTTCGTGATCGCCCCGAACATGCTGGGAGGCTGCCAGGGTTCGACGGGGCCGGCAAGCGTCGCTCCCGACGGCTACGAGTGGGCGTCACGGTTCCCGTACCTGACCATCCGCGACCAGGTCGCCGCTCAGGTGCGCCTCGCCGACGCTCTGGGCATCGAGAGCTGGGCAGCCGTGATCGGCGGCTCCATGGGAGGCATGCACGCGCTGGAATGGGCGGCCACGCATCCCGAGCGCGTGCGGCGACTCGCTGTGCTCTCGTCGCCACCGGTGACGACCGCCGACCAGATCGCGCTCAACACGGTGCAGCTGGAGACCATCCGGATGGATCCGCGATTCCAGGGCGGTGAATACTACGACCTCGGTGACGGCGACGGTCCGCACCGCGGCCTCGCCTTGGCACGGCGCATGGCCCTGCTGAACTACCGCAGCCCGATCGAGCTCAATCAGCGCTTCCAGCGATCCTGGCAATCGGATGTCTCGCCCCTCGGCCACGGCGGTCGCTTCGCGGTGGAGTCGTACCTCGACTTCCACGGCAACAAGTTCACCCGCCGTTTCGACGCGAACAGCTACATCACGCTCGTCGAGGCCATGAACTCGCACGATGTCGGCCGCGGGCGCGGTGGCGTCGAGGAGGCGCTGCGTGCCGTCACCGCGACCACGCTGGTGCTCGGCATCGACAGCGACCGCCTCTTCCCCGTCGACGGGCAGCAGCGCATCGCGCGCAGCATCCCGAACGTCATCGACGATGAGGCGGTGGTCATCACCAGCGACTTCGGGCACGACGGGTTCCTCATCGAGACCGAGGCCGTCGGCACGAACCTGCGCCGTCTGCTGGACAGCTGATCCCGCCCGCTCAGGTCTCGATGAACCGCCACGGCAGGGCACCGGCTTCCAGGCGTCCCTGATCCCAGGTGAAGGCGCGGCCGGCGTCGGAATCGAGCACCCTGGTCCGGAACAGCTGCACGATGCCACTCGCCGCCACGGCAGCGGCGACATCGCCGAACACCGAGAGCTGGTGGAGGGTGATCCACGTCGGGGGATACAGCGTCCACTCCCCTGCTGCGTGTCTGGCGAGCGCCTCCGCCGGCCGCACCCAGGCGATCAAAGCGCGACGTCAAGAGACTCTCCCGCGTACCCAAAGCCTGGATCATCATCATCGGGGTGCTCATCACCCCGGCCCTGTACGCGTGGTTCAACATCAACGCGTTCTGGGACCCCTACGCCAACACCG
>NZ_JAGYWT010000417.1:0-2155 GCF_019279095.1 Microbacterium sp. BF1
CCGACGCGCTGCTCGACGAGGCGGTCGCCCTCGCCGGTGACAGCGGAGTCGATCTCCGACTCGTCTCGCTCGTGCCGTTCGATGTGCCGCCCGGTCTCGACACCGGCGCGATCCGCACGGTCGGTGACACCCACGGGCAGGAAGTCCTCGCGATGGCGACCGAGAAGCTTCCGGACGGACGCACCGCCGCCGTCGAGAAGGCTCCGGGAGACAGCGTCGAAGACGCGGTCGCGAACCTCTCGTGGCTTCCCGGTGAGGTCGTCCTGGTCGGCTCCAGCCGGCTGGCACAGCCTCGTCGCCTGTTCCTGGGCTCCACGGCGGCGAAGATGCTGCACGAGCTACCTGTCCCCATGATCGTCGTCCCGCGCACCCGCAACGAAGCAGGAGAACGCTGATGAGCAGCACCAACCGGGCGACGGAGCCCGAATCCGGTGTCACGACCGGGATCTCCACCAAGGGCCTGAGCGCCGGAACGGTCGGCCTCATCGGCGCGGTCGTGATCGGCATCTCGTGCATCGCGCCCGCCTACACGTTCACCGCCGCTGTGGGGCCTGTGGCCTCCACGGTCGGGTCGCAGATTCCCGCGATCATCCTGGTGGGCTTCATCCCCATGCTCCTGGTCGCCTTCGGGTACCGAGAGCTCAACAACCGGATGCCCGACTCCGGCACCTCGTTCACCTGGGCCGCACGCGCCTTCGGTCCGTGGGTCGGCTGGATGGCCGGCTGGGGCCTGGTGGTCGCAACGATCCTGGTCCTGTCCAACCTCGCCGGCATCGCGGTCGACTTCCTTTTCCTGCTGATCTCCCAGATCACCGGCAACCCGGACATCGCCGGCCTCGCGAGCGTCACCTGGATCAACATCGGGGTGTGCCTGCTGTTCATGCTCGGCGCGACGTGGATCTCCTATCGCGACATGCAGACGACCCAGAAGCTGCAGTACTGGCTCGTCAGCTTCCAGATCCTCGTGCTGCTCTTCTTCGCAGGCGCGGCGATCGTGCAGGCCGTGAGCGGCAACGGCTTCGACTACCAGCCGTTCGATCTGAACTGGTTCAACCCGTTCGCGATCTCGTCCTTCAGCGCGGTCGCTGCGGGTCTGTCGCTGTCGATCTTCATCTTCTGGGGCTGGGACGTCACCCTCACCATGAACGAGGAGACCAAGGATCCGGAGAAGACCCCGGGTCGCGCGGCCACCGTCACGGTGCTGATGATCGTCTCGCTCTACCTGCTGCTCGCCGTCGCGATGATCATGTTCGCCGGCGTCGGCACCGGCGCGCTGGGACTCGGCAACGAGGACATCCAGGAGAACGTGTTCTTCCACCTCTCCGGCCCGATCCTCGGCCCGCTCGCGTTCCTCGTGTCGCTCGCGGTGCTCACCAGCTCGGCATCGTCGCTGCAGTCCACCTTCGTGGGACCGGCGCGCACCCTGCTGGCGATGGGGCACTACGGTGCACTGCCCAAGTCGTTCGCGAAGGTCAGCCCCCGCTTCTTCACCCCGGGGTACGCGACCATCGTCTCGGCCGTGGTGGCCTCGGCGTTCTACGCCGTGATGCGCATCGTGAGCGAGGACACGCTGTGGGACACCATCCTCACGCTCGGCATGATGATCTGCTTCTACTACGGGATCACCGCCTTCGCGTGCGTCTGGTACTTCCGCAAGCAGTGGTTCGACTCGGCGCGGAACGTCTTCTTCACGTTCCTGTTCCCGCTCATCGGCGGCTCGATCCTCGCGGTGCTGTTCTTCACCACGCTGATCGACTCGATGGACCCGGCCTACGGCTCGGGCTCGCAGATCGGCGGGGTCGGCATCGTCTTCATCCTCGGCATGCTGATCATCGTCGTCGGCATCGTCGTCATGATCTGGAACGCGGTCCGACGGCCCGCATTCTTCCGCGGACAGACACTGGGCATCGACGCACCGCCCAGCCGACGCAAGCGCTCCTAGCCCTCCCCACAGAAAGAGAATCATGAGCACTCAGACCGAACAGGCGCTCCTGGACAGCATCCCCACCGGCCTCTTCATCGGCGGTCAGTGGATCGACGGCGAGACCGGCGGCACCTTCGACGTCCAGGATCCCGCGACCGGTGCCGTCATCCGCACCATCGCCGATGCGACGCCCGCCGACGGCATCCGTGCGCTCGACGCCGCGGTCGCCGC
>NZ_JAGYWT010000418.1:0-2151 GCF_019279095.1 Microbacterium sp. BF1
TGCCGATCGCGGTGACCTCGCCGTCGGCACGCAGCTGCTCCATCGCGGGCAGGGCTTCGGCGAGCGCGAGGTCGAGGTCGTGCCGCTCGGGGTCGTGCAGGTAGAGCAGATCGATGCGTTCGATGCCGAGCCTCTCGCGAGACTCGTCGACACTCGCGCGAATGCCCGCCTCCGAGAAGTCCCACACGCGCTGCAGGTCGTCCGGCACGTGGAAGTCGTTCGCGGTGTCGAGGCCGCCGGAGTGGTCGGGGTTCGGCCGCAACAGGCGCCCGGCCTTGGTCGAGAGCACGTACTGGTCGCGCGGCTTGGTCTGCAGGAACGCCCCGAGCCTGCGCTCCGACAGGCCCAGACCGTAGTGCGGCGCGGTGTCGTAGAAGCGGATGCCGCTCTCCCACGCGGCATCCAGCACGGCCCACGCCTCGTCGTCGCTGAGCGGACGGAACAGGTTGCCCACGTTCGCGGCGCCGTACCCGAGGGCGGGAATCTCCAGGCGGTCGCGCACTCCCCCGCGATCAGGCACCGACATGTGCACCCGTCCAGGTGTAGGTCGCGATGCTGTCGGCCTTCATTTCCATGCCCGTTCCCGGCGCGGTCGGCGCCATGTACGAGCCGCCCTGGATGTCGGTGGGCACGACGAAGTGCTCGTGCAGGTGGTCGACGAACTCGATCATGCGGCCCTCGCGGGTGCCGGTGACCGCGACGAAGTCGAACATAGACAGGTGCTGCACGGCCTCGCACAGGCCGACACCACCGGCGTGCGGGCACACGGGCACGCCGAACTTGGCGGCGAGCAGCAGGTTCGCGATGTTCTCGTTCACCCCGGCCACGCGCACGGCGTCGATCTGCATGACCGAGATGGCGTCGGCCTGCAGCAGCTGCTTGAAGATGACACGGTTCTGCGCGTGCTCACCCGTCGCGACGCGGATGGGCGCGACGCCCCTGGCGATCTCGGCGTGGCCGAGCACGTCGTCGGGGCTCGTGGGCTCCTCGATCCAGGCGGGATGGAACTCGGCGAGCGCGTTCACCCACTCGATCGCCTCCGACACCTCCCAGCGCTGGTTGGCGTCGATCGCGATGGGGAAGTCGGGTCCGCACACCTCGCGCGCCTTGCGGAAACGGCGGATGTCGTCGTCGAGGTCGGCGCCGACCTTGAGCTTGATCTGGGTGAAGCCGTCGGCCATGGCCTCGCGGGCGAGGCGTTCGAGCTTCTCGTCGGAGTAGCCGAGCCAGCCGGGGCTCGTGGTGTAGCCGGGGTATCCGGTGGCCAGCAGCTGCTGCTCGCGCTCAGCTCGTCCGGGCTCGGCCGCGCGCAGGATCTCGAGGGCGTCTTCGGGGGTGAGGGCGTTGGTGAGGTAGCGGAAGTCGACCAGGTCGACGAGCTCCTCCGGCGTCATGCGGGCGAGCAGCTGCCAGAGCGGAAGCCCTGCGCGCTTGGCCTTGATGTCCCACAGCGCGTTGATGACCGCGCCGATGGCCATGTGCATGACCCCCTTCTCGGGGCCGAGCCAGCGCAGCTGCGAGTCGCCGATGATGTCACGGAACGTGCCGCCCATGTCGTCGAGCAGCGGCTCGATCTCGCGCCCGACGAGGTGCCCGGCGAGCGCGTCGATCGCCGCGACCTGCACGTCGTTGCCTCGGCCGATCGTGAAGACGAACGCGTGCCCCTCGATGTCGTCGTCGGCGTCGGTGCGCACGATGACGTACGCGGCCGAGTAGTCGGGGTCGGGGTTCATCGCGTCCGACCCGTCCAGGCTCAGGGACGTGGGGAAGCGGATGTCGGTGGTGTCGAGGGCGACGATACGGCTCACGGGATTCCTCTCCATGCACGGGTGATTTCTTCCGTGCGGATCTCTTGGAGTGTAAACATCCGATGTCTATACTGTCAACGAGACCGGCCGCGTCATCGCGGCCTCCCGACCGATCAGGAGAAACATGAAGTTCGCGCGGCTCGGCACCCCCGGGAATGAGATCCCCGTCCTCGTGGAGGGCGACCGATACCTCGACCTCCGCTCCGTAACATCCGACGTGAACGGCGATTTCCTCGAGAGTGACTTCGTCGCCCGGGTCACGGCCGCGCGTGAAGGCGGAGAGCTCCCCGAGCTCGCGGACGCCGCGTCGATGCGCATCGGCGCCCCGATCGCCCGCCCGAGC
>NZ_JAGYWT010000419.1:0-2148 GCF_019279095.1 Microbacterium sp. BF1
GCCGTGATGACCAGCTTGGCGCCGGCGTCGTCGATGCGTGAGCGCAGGCTGTCCGCGCTGAAACCACCGAACACGACGGAGTGGATGGCGCCGACGCGCGCGACCGCGAGCATCGAGGCGATCGCCTCGGGGATCATGGGCAGGTAGATCGCGACGCGGTCGCCCTGGCCGATGCCCAGTCCCTCGAGCACGTTGGCGACGCGCTTGACCTCGTCGGTGAGCTCGGCGTAGGTGATGCGGCGGGTGTCACCCGGTTCGCCCTCCCAGTGCAGGGCGACGCGGTCGCCGTTGCCCGCCTCGACGTGACGGTCGAGGCAGTTGTAGGCGACGTTCAGCTCGCCATCGTCGAACCACTTCGCGAACGGCGGGTTGCTCCAGTCGAGCACCTGGGTGAAGGGCTTGTGCCAGTGCACGAGTTCGCGGGACTGCTCGCCCCAGAAGGCCTCGCGGTCGGCGGCAGCACGCTCATACAGTTCGGGCGAGGTGATGGTTTGGGCGACGAACTCCTCCGACGGCGGGAACTTCCGGGTCTCGTCGAGAAGGTGGTCGATCTGGCTGCTCATCGGCAGGCGCTCCTTTGCGGCTTACGGGTCTTGCGAGCATGGTCGTGGGGGTGGGCGACCAGGTCACGGCGAATCTATCCGTGCGACCACCCATCGCATACTGCCGAAAGTCAGTAGTGCTGCCGGTTTTGTCCGGACGGTCGCCTTGCGTACACTCGACGACAGCCGAATTCTCATTCCGGCCTTGGCGTGCCCGATTCCCCCAATCGTGGACCGCCGTGGGCGGCATCTCATTCCCCCCGTGAGATGCCGCCCATTCCTTTGGGAGCGCTCCCTTCTCGCTCGCGTGTGATCGTCGCCCGGTCCTGCACCGCGCGCACAGGAGTCGGCTTCTTCACAGGGGCCGAGTCGTCCGGCGATCGGCGCCCTCTCCTCGGCGCGGCGCCGCATAGCGTCACCGTCATGCCCGATTCCTTCGTCATCCAGCCCAGGGGAGAGCGGTCTGCCGCATCGGTGGCGGAAGCCTCGCCCGAGCGCCTTCACATGGATCCTGCCTTCGGACCGCTCCTCGCCCATCTCGACGATGCCGTCACCGATGTGTTCGTGAACGGGGCGGGCGGGCTGTTCGTCGACCGCGGGAACGGAGCCGAGCCCGCAGAGGGGTGGAGGGCATCGGAGCGAGAGGTCCGAGATCTCGCGGTCGCGCTCGTCGGCCTCGGAGGCCGGCATCTCGATGACCAGGCGCCCTGCGTCGACGTCCGCCTCGACTCCGGTATCCGCGTGCATGCGGTGCTCTCGCCGGTCTCGACCACCGGAACCGCGCTGTCGATACGCATTCCCCGTGTGCGCGCCGGCGACCTCGACGCGCTCGCCGCTCTCGGAGCCTTCGACGCGTCCCAACAGGTCTGGCTTCTGGGACTGGTGGCCGAGCGGGCGAACATCCTCATCACCGGGGGAACGGGTACGGGCAAGACCACGCTGCTGTCGGCGCTGCTGTCGGAAGTGCCTCCGACGGAGCGCATCGTCACGATCGAAGACGTCGCCGAGTTGCGCCCCCGCCACCCGCATCACGTCTCCCTCGAGGCCCGGCAATCGAACCTGGAGGGAGCAGGCGCCATCACCCTGGCGCGGCTGGTTCGAGAGTCGCTGCGCATGCGTCCCGATCGGCTGGTGGTCGGTGAGTGTCGCGGAGAAGAGGTGCGCGAGCTGCTGACCGCTCTCAACACCGGGCACGACGGCGGTGCGGGCACTCTGCACGCGAGCGGGCTGCGTGACGTTCCTGCTCGGCTCGAAGCTCTTGGTGCCCTCGCCGGGATGGATGCGGTCGCTCTCGCACGTCAGGCGGTCAGCGCGTTCACCATCGTCCTCCATCTCGATCGGGCACCCGGAGGTACCCGTCGCATCCGTCAGGCAGGGCGGCTCGTGATCGCCGGGGATCGACTCGACATCGAGGAGGTGCAGCCGTGGTGATGCGGCCGCGTCGCTTGCCGCGAAAGGCGCAGACGGGTGCGACGGATGCCGCGACCGCGGTGCAGACGCTGGCCGTGCTGCTGCAGGCCGGGGCGGTGCCGGTCGTCGCCTGGCGGCACCTGGCTGACACCGATGATCCGCAGGCCCGGGCAGTGGTCGACCGGGTCGATCGCGG
>NZ_JAGYWT010000042.1:0-9779 GCF_019279095.1 Microbacterium sp. BF1
CGGGCGGCGTCGGACGGACGGACGGGCCGACGGAAGGCGTCGGGCGTGCGGTCCGGCGCGGACGGCTCACATGTCGGAAGGATGCACGCATGCAGGGAGCCCGCACGGCGATTCCTCCTGCATCCGTCATTTCCTCCGACAAGTGGCACGACGTGAGGGGATTAGTGCAACCTGAGGGTTGCGCACCAGGGTCGCATGTGCAACCCTGGGGTTGCGGTTGGCCGACCGGTCGACGGAACATGCGGGAGATCCCGAAAGGACCCATCATGGTGAGCATGACCCACAACGAGGCATCCGTCGTCGACGAGGAGTCGTTCTCGGTTCGGCGAAGCATCCAGATCGCGGCACCCGTCGAGAAGGTGTGGCGTGCCGTGGCCGAGCCGCAGCACATCTCCCGCTGGTTCGGGCGCACCGTGCTCGACGGCGCCGGTGTCGGCGCGACCGGCACGATGACGTTCCCGGACTACGACGTGATTCCCCTTCGCGTGGAGGAGTACGACGAACCGCGGGGCATCACCTATCGCTGGAACAACGACGACGCCCTCGGGAAGCTGCCGGACAGCATCGACGAGTCGACCTCGACCGTGTTCACCTTCACTCTCGAAGAGGTGGATGGGGGCACGCGGCTCACGGTCGTCGAGAGCGGCTTCGAGCGCACGTCCGAGCCACGGGCCAACCTCGAGTCGCATCGCACGGGCTGGGACCTGGAGCTGGACAAGATGGTGGCACTGGTGGAGGGCGAAGCGTGATCTCAGAAGCCCTGCTGCCCATGTTCGCGGCACTCGCGGACGAGACACGCTGGAGCATCCTGACGGCTCTCGGCGAGGGGGATGCTTCGGCATCCGCCCTCGCCGGGCGCCTTCCGGTGTCTCGCCAGGCGATCGCGAAGCACCTCGCGATCTTGCAGGAGGTGGGGCTCGTGGAGTCCGTGCCGGTGGGGCGCGAGGTGCGCTTCCGCGTCGTCGGCACCGAGCTCTCCGCCACGGCGGCGAAGCTCGACGCGATCGGACGCGAGTGGGATCGTCGTCTCGCTGCGATCAAGGAGATCGCGGAGGGGCTGTAGGTCTCAGAGGGCGGTGTATCCGCCGTCGACCAGGTGGTAGCTGCCGGTGATGAAGCTCGCCGCGTCGCTCGCGAGGAAGGCGATGAGGTTCGCGACTTCGTCTGCCTGCCCCAGGCGGCCGATCGGGTGCTTGCTCACGAGGAACTCCTTCGCCTCGTCGCCCATGTTCGCCAGCAGCGGGGTGTCGATGAAGCCGGGGCCCACCGAGTTCACGCGCACGCCCTTGGCGGAGTACTCGAGCGCCGCCGACTTGGTCATCCCGACCACGCCGTGCTTGGCCGTGACGTAGGCGGGGGAGCCGGCGAAGCCGACGCTGCCGAGGATGGAGGCGATGTTCACGACCGAGCCGCCGCCGTTCGCGAGGATCGACGGGATCTGCGCCTTCATGTTGCGGAAGACCGCGTTGAGGTTGATCGCGATGACCTTGTCCCAGGCCTCGTCCTCGTACTCGGCCGTCGGAGCGGTGGCACCGCCGATGCCGGCGTTGTTGACGCCGATGCGCAGGGGCGCGAGCGAGTTCGCGAGTTCGATGGAAGACGCGATCCACGCCGCATCCGTCGCGTCGCCGACCGAAGCCTCGGCCGTGCCGCCGGCCGCGCGGATCTCCTCGACGACCGCATTCGCGTGATCCGCATTCAGGTCGTTGACCACGATCGATGCGCCGTTCTTCGCCAGCAGGAGGGCGGTCGAGCGACCGATTCCGCTTCCTGCTCCCGTCACGATCGCTGAGCGGTTCGAGACGTCGTACTGAGCCACGAGTGACTCCACTTCCGGGCGGGCACGGTGCCGGGAGATCTTCTCGGACGGTCCGTCCTTCTCTCCAGCCTACGCCTGAAAGACGGGGGTGGATTCACGTGAATGGATGCCGCACGTCGGCGCCTCGTGCGTCAGCTCAGGTGGCGGATGGAGGCGCGGACGATGACGGGCATGGGGATCAGCATCGCGCTCAGAGGGCGGTCGCCGAGCAGCATCTCGACCGCGGTGCGCCCGATCACGTCGTAGGGCAGGCGCGCGGTCGTGAGCCCCGGTCGTTGGAAGCTCGCCAGCTCTTCGTCGTCGAACGACGCGACCGAGATGTCGTGCGGCACCGTGAGTCCGCGCTCTGCGATCGCCTGATACGCCCCGAATGCCACTCCGTCGTTTCCGGCCAGGATCGCGGTGAGATCGGGGTGGGCATCGAGCATCCGCATCGTCTGCGTGTAGCCGACGTCGGGGTTCCAGTCGGATACGTCGACGACGACCGGTTCTATGCCTGCCTCGGCGAAGGCGGCGTGGATCCCGTCGAATCGGGGGCCGATGGTGGCCGAGTGGCGCGGTGACGAGACCGCGCGGGGGTTGTTGCCGATGACGCCGATCCGTCGGTGTCCGGCGTCGGTGAGCAGCTTCGCCATCGCGTGCCCGGCGGTGCGTTCGTCGGGGAGCACCGAGGCATGTTCCGTCGTCGAGGTGCCGTTCACGATCACGACAGGTACGTCGTGCGGCGTCTGCGGCACATCGATCATGCGGGCGCCGAGCAACCCGATCAGGATGCCGTCGACGCGCCGATCGATCATCGCCTGGATCTCATCCGCGATCTTCGCATCATCGCCCTCGGTCTCGGCGATCAGAACGGTGTAGTCGTGCTCCTTGGCTGCGGAGAGGAGGCCGCGGATCATCTCGGATGCGTAGCGGGTCACCGTGATCTGGTCGGAGATGAAGCCGAGCGTCTTCGTCTTGCCGAGCCGCAGGCTCTGAGCTGCGGGATTGGGTCGGTATCCGAGCTCCTCGGCGGCGGCGCGGACCCTGCGTGCGGCATCGGCGGAGAGGCGCGAACCCGGCCGGTCGTTCAGGATCATGCTGACGGCGGTCTTCGACATGCCCGAGAGCGCGGCGACATCGGCGAGCGTCGGCCTGCGATCGACGTTCTTCGGCACCGGCTTCCTCCCGTCGTGACATCTCCAGCTTAGGCAGTGCGGGCGCTCCCGCGGAACCACAAGCGTTGAATTGATTTAGCAAACTGCTTGCAGCCCCCGGTCCGCGATGCTAATGTCGGCGTGCTGAATCAATTCAGCATCTCCGTGCGGATACAGCTTCCCGCCTGCGGAGTCACGAAAACAGGAGAGAACATCGTGGTTGATCTCACTCGCAGGGCGCTGTTCGGGGCGATCGGACTGGGCATCGTCGGCACCGTGGTCTCGTGGCCGCGGCTCACCGGATCCGACATCCCGGGTCGCGGCACCGACACTCTGACGGTCGCCCTCTTCGGCACGGCGCAGGACGCGGTGGCGCGTCAGTCGCTGATCGACGGATTCCAGCGCAAGCATCCCGGCATCGAGGTGCGCATCGTCGCCATCCAGGGTCAGGACTGGAGCGAGTACTTCGCGAAGATCCTCACGATGATCGCGGCGGGCACGCCCCCGGATGTCGTCACGGTCGCGACCGAGGGCTCGCAGCTCTTCGCTTCGCGCCTCGCGCACCCGCTCGATGACTTCGTGCGCAGGGACGCGGCCGAGATGCAGGAGTACTTCGACGACGTGCATCCGACGCTCATCGAGGCGTTCATGTACCAGGGCAGCCTGTTCCAGATGCCCGACAACTTCAACGCGGCGAACGTCTTCTACAGCACCCAGGCCATGGAGCGCGCGGGGCTAGAACGCCCCGCCGACAACTGGACTCTGGAGGAGTTCCTCACCACGGCCCGCTCCATGAAGAAGAGCGCTCCCGAGCAGTTCCTCCCGTACTTCTGGAACAACCGGCTCTGGGGTGGTGTCGTGCCGTGGCTCTACGTCAACAACACGAGCTTCCTGCGCGAAGAGAAGGCAGGCGGAGGTGACTGGTTCTGGGATCGCTTCTACCCCGACCAGCCGTCCCGCAGCGGAGGCTACGTGTGGAAGCAGGCCGACGCTCTGAACGAGCATGCCGTCGAGAGCTTCTCCGTGCTGGAGCGCATGGTCTCGGAGGGCCTTGCGGCGAACCCCGCGCAGGGCGGTGGAAACGAGCTGGTCTCGCTGTTCTCAACCGGCTCGGTCGGGATGACACCCGCAGGAGGATTCTGGGTGCGCGGCCTCGAAGAGGCAGGCGTCGCGAACGACGCGTATGACGTCACCTACTTCCCGCGGATGTCGGGACAGCGGCATCAGTTCGGCGCGGGCGGCTACGCGATCATGGAGACCTCGCCGCGCAAGGACGAGGCCTGGGAGTGGCTCAAGTACTGCGTCTCGGTGGAAGGGATGAAGATCGCCCACCCGCGACCCGACTCTTCTCTGCCCCGCCGCTCGCTCAACGCCGAGCTGTACGGCGCGGGGGTGGGGCCTGCCCACTGGGAAGTCTTCTACGACACCCTCGACAAGTTCCCCGACACCGGCCCGATGCCGGCCCCGCCGCAGCAGGCCGCAGTCGAGTCGGCCCTGCTCAAGAACGTGGTGTCGACCATCACCAACGGTCCTTCCGGCGTACGCCGGGGCCTTGAGACGATGCAGCGAGATCTCGAGATCGCGCTGGGAGGACGATGATGTCGGAGAGCACTCGCACCCTCACCGTTCCGCCGGGAGCACGCGGCGAGACCGGCACCACAGCTCGATCCGGGCGCGCGATCGTGTGGATCTTCCTGGCACCCACCCTGATCGGCCTCGGGCTGTTCAACCTCGTGCCGATCGTCGGATCGTTCGTCCTGGCGTTCTTCCGCTGGGACATCATCTCCGATCCGGTGTTCGTCGGAGTCGACAACTTCGTCGACCTCGCGATGAACCCGACGGTGCGCGTGTCGTTCCTGAACACCATCGGCTTCGTCATCGTGGCGGTCATCCTGCAGCTCACGGTCGCATTGGTGCTCGCCATCCTCGTGCAATCGAAGATGCCGACGTGGTTGCGCACCTTCTTCCGGTCGTCGCTGTTCTTCCCGCTGATCCTGTCGGCCGCATCTGTCTCCCTGATCATGGCCTATCTGTTCAATCAGGAGTTCGGGCTCGTGAACCAGACGCTCAACCTGATCGGCATCGCCGACGTCGGGTGGCTGACGACCGGCTTCGGGGCGAAGGTCGTGGTGCTGCTGGTCTACGTGTGGCAGAACTTCGGCTTCACGTTCCTGCTCTTCATCGGAGGGCTCGCCGCGATCCCGAGCGAGGTCTACGAGGCGTCGTCGCTCGACGGCGCGGCCGGGTGGACGCAGTTCCGCATGATCACGCTGCCCCTGGTGAGCCCGACCCTGCTGGTCGCATCGGTCATGGCCATCATCAACGCGCTGCAGATCTTCGATCAGCCGTGGGTGCTCACCCGCGGCGGGCCCGGCGATGAGACCCGAACCGCCGTGATGGTGATCTACGAGTCCGCCTTCCGGGAGCTCGACTTCGGTGGCGCCTCCGCCATCGGAATCGTGCTGACGCTTCTCATCATGCTCGTCACGGCCATCCAGTTCCGGCTGAGCCGCCGATTCGTCTTCTACGGGTGAGGCCATCATGACTACGACAATCATCACGAAGCGCTCGTGGGCACACAGCCTCGGCACGGGTGGCAAGTTCGTCATCCTGGGGTTGGCGGCCTTCCTCACTCTCGGGCCCGTCGTGTGGACCCTCGTCACGGCGCTCTCGCCCACTGACAGCGTCACACAAGAGGTCACGGTCGGATTCGGTGCGTTCGCCGACGTCTTCACCAAGATCCCGCTCTGGCTGTATGCCTGGAACAGCGCGCTCGTGGTGATGCTCGTCGCAGCGGGGCAGATGCTCTCTGCCGCGATGGCGGGCTACGTCTTCGCCAAGTTCGAGTTCCGCAGCAAGAAGATCCTGTTCGCCCTGATCCTCGCGACCATGATGGTCCCGCTGCAGGTCACGATCGTGCCCGTGTTCATGCTGGTGAGGGGCATGGGCCTCGCCGACACCCTCCTGGCGCTCATCGTGCCCGCCTTGCCCACCGCATTCGGCACGTTCCTGATGCGGCAGTACTTCATGGGCATCCCGACGGAACTGGGTGAGGCCGCTCAGCTCGATGGTGCCGGCCCCTGGCGCACGTTCTTCGGCGTGTACCTGCCGCTGGCGACGCCGGCTCTCGCGATCGTCGGCATCCTCGCCTTCAACTATCACTGGAACGAGTTCTTCCGACCGCTCATCATGACCATCAGCGATCAGAACTTCACCCTGCCACTGGGACTCGTGACGCTGCAGGGCAACCTCGGCACCGGCAGCATCTCGACGGTGCTCGCCGGCGTGATCCTCTCGATGATCCCTGCGCTCCTGGTGTTCTTCTTCGGGCAGAAGCCGCTGCGCGAAGGACTCACAGCGGGCGTCGGCAAGTGACGCACGCCCCCATCAAGTAGAAAGACGACTGCCCCGGTGACCCTCACTGACCTTCCCCCGGTCCGCACCACGAGCCCGCGCATGCACTTCGCTCCGCGCAACAACTGGATGAACGATCCGAACGGTCTCGTCTTCCACGATGGCCTGTACCACCTGTACTTCCAGTACAACCCGCAGGGTGTCGAACACGCCAACCTCAGCTGGGGGCATGCGACGAGCGCCGATCTCCTGCGATGGACCGAGCACGACCCTGCGATCCTGTGGGACGACACGGCGCAGATCTACTCCGGCTCCGTCGTGGTCGATCACGGCAACACCTCCGGCTTCGGCACCGACCAGGATCCGGCGTTGGTGGCGCTCTACACGGCAGCTGCGCCTGGACGCCAGGCGCAGGCTCTCGCATACAGCACGGACGGCGGGTACGTCTGGACGAAGTACGACGGTAATCCGGTGCTCGACCGCGGCACGAGCGACTTCCGCGATCCGAAGGTGTTCCGGTACGACGACGGAGGGGACGGGTACTGGGTGATGGTCGCGGTCGAGGCCGAAGACCGCCAGGTGCTGTTCCACCGCTCCGACGACCTCACGACCTGGACCTTCCTCTCGTCGTACGGTCCCGCGGGCCCGGTCGGCGGTGTGTGGGAGTGTCCTGACATGTTTCCGCTCGCGGTCGACGGCGATGACGACGATGTGCGCTGGGTGCTGTTGATCAGCCTCAACCCCGGCGGTATCGCGGGCGGTTCGGGGACGCACTACGTGGTGGGCGATTTCGACGGTACGACATTCCGCGCCTCCGTTCCCCACCCCGCTCCGCCGCGGGAGCTGCTGAGAGACGGCAGTCAGTCCCGCGACGAGCTCGAACGCTATGGCTGGATCGATTTCGGACCCGATTGCTATGCCGGTGTCACGTTCGACGGTCTGGCTCGCGACGAGCGGACGCTCATCGCCTGGATGGACAACTGGGAGTATGCCGGTCGCATACCGGGTGGGGACTCCGACGAACACCGCAGTGCGATGACGCTACCTCGCCGGCTCTCGCTCACGCGCGACGAAGTGGGGGCCGAACGCCTGCGGCAGCACCCGGCGGTCGACCTCGATCCCGGCGAGAGCATCGACCTCGCCGGTGTGGCCGGCAGCGTCGTGCTCGCCGAAGGGGTAGCCGGAGCCGCGCGGGTCGGCTTCACCGCGACGTTCGGCGATGCGCAGAGCGTCGAGCTGCACATCGAGTCGGCATCGGATGACGGTCGGGTCGTGATCCGTCAGGACCGTACGAGCGGACGCATCGAACTCGTCCGCTCCGGCGAGAAGATGCCGTTGGGCTTTCACAGGTCTCCGTCGATGCGTCTCGACCGGCCGCGCGAGGTCGGATGGGACCTCTGGATCGACGATCTGAACGAGCGGGTGTCGTCCATCGAGCTGTTCGCCCAGAACGGCGAGAGGGTGCTCACCGCGCTGGTCCCCGTCGCGTCGCCGCGCACGTACACCGTGGCAGTCATCGGAGGAACGCTGCGCGGGGCGCGCGCCGATGTCGCGGAGCGGGGATGCTGACCACCCGCTGCCTCGTCGTCGGTGAAGCTCTCGTCGATGTCGTCGACGGCGTGCCCCACCCGGGCGGATCGCCCATGAACGTGGCCATCGGCCTCGCCAGGCTGGGGATCGATACGAGATTTCTCACCCGGATCGGAGACGACGAGTACGGTCGGATGCTGGGCGAGCATCTCGTCCGTGAGGGCGTCGCTCTGACCGCGGCGAGTCTCAGGGGCGGGGAGTGCACCTCTCGTGCCACCGCCGTGATCGGCACGGACGGCGCGGCCGTCTACGACTTCGACATCGAATGGACCTTGTCCGAGTCGACCGCGATCGTCGAGGCGGCGGAGGCCGACGTCATCCACGTCGGGTCGATCGGTGCGTCGCTCGAACCCGGGGCGACCGCCGTCCGCGCGATGCTCCGAACGGTCTCGAGCCGCACTCTGCGCACGTACGACCCGAACATCCGGCCGGCGCTTCTCCGACCGCGAGCTGCAGCCGTGGCGCGCGTCGAGACGATCATGGCCGCATCGCACGTCGTGAAGCTCAGCGACGAGGATGCCGACTGGCTCTACCCCGGTCGCGCTGTCGATGATGTGCTCGCGCACCTGCTCGCTCGGGGTGCCAGGATGGCCGTTGTCACGAGGGGTGGCATCGGGTGCACCCTCGCGATCGCGGGTGGTGGGCGGCCGGTGACGAGGCAGGCGATCCCGGTGAGCGTGGTCGACACGATCGGTGCCGGTGACGCCTTCATGTCCGGCCTCGTTTACGGACTCGTCTCTGGGGGCCTCGTTTCGGTGCTCACCGCCGAGGTCTTCGCCCCCGACGCCGATCTCCTGAGGGCGCTCGAGCGAGTCGTCGACACTGCGCTCGCCAGTGCGGCCGTCGCGGTGTCTCGCACCGGCGCTGCCCCGCCGCACCTGGACGAGTTGGCGCACAGTTCGGTGTCCTGACGCGGGGTCGTGTGATGGCCTGGTGTCAGTGTCACATGCATGTCGGAATCGGAGTGGGATGACATCCAGCGTCAGGAGCTCGGCTCAATGAAATTGGTCCGCTGCTCATCAGGCTCTGTCTCGCCTGTTACCGCACGGCTCGCGAGCTTCTTAACCGGATGGAGCGACTTCAAATAGCGAGCGACCTACCGTTAACCGGTCGGGAATGAGTCGCCGAGGATGATTCGCCACTGCTTTTTCGCCTCGGCGTGGTCGCCACGCGCTTCCGCCTCGTTCGCCTTCTTGGCGCGTCCTGCTGCCGAGGAGAGCGACGTGAGCAGGTCTTGTCGAGCGCTCCGACTCAGATACGAGCTGAGGTCGCCTCCTTGTCCACCAGGGGCATTGACGTGCAGGTAGCTCGGTGCCCACTCGAAGAACTTCTGCAATCCGTCGCGGTAGTTGCTCCCTAGAGAGCTGAACATTGTTGCTGCAACTGTTTCGAGATGGAATGACCGCATCCTCTTGGAGTGAGCGCGGTTCCAGGACTTGAGTAGCCGAACGATCGGTGCGAGGTGGTGGCTCAGTGTGCTGTTGCGGGTGGAGAACCATTCATTCGCGACGATTGGAGCGGTCAGAAGCCAGCCTCCGCTGCCGTTCGGCAGGTGATAAACGCCGGCGCCGGTCGGCGACACCGAGGGGGAGCCGTTCGGCTTCGAGGGGGAGGCGCTCCTGATCGACGCCCCGCGTCGCGCGGTCAGCACCGAGCGGATGCAGGGCATGCCTGTCGAGACGCTCAACGACCTGAACCTGTACGAGGAGGATGGCGCGACCCTGGTCACGGTGCTCATCGAGTACCCCGACAATGCTCCAGATCGATCGCGTAGGAAGCGACGTAGTCTCCGGGTGCCCCCGCGGTCCAGCCACCCTCGCTCATCTGAGTGACGATGAGCGATTCCAAGCTCTCCTCGTTGAGTCGCTGCATGCTCACTC
>NZ_JAGYWT010000420.1:0-2141 GCF_019279095.1 Microbacterium sp. BF1
GCATCGCGCCCGACAACAGCAATCATCTATGCCAAGGACCCGGATATTACGCGATGACGAAGGCGTCGCCCTGGATCCTTCCCCCTGGCCGGAAGCTCGGCGGCTGGAGATGCTTGCGCGGCGAATTTCGACGGCCGAGGGCGACGGGCGCACCTCCTCGCCCAGTGCGCGGAAGCTCTTGCGTCCGTCGGCCTGCAGCTGTTCGATCAGCGCCTCATCGATCGTGTCGAGGGTGACACCGCCGTGGTACTCCGAGACGAAGAAGCCCTTGATCACGGTCGAGTAGATGATCGTGCTGATGTCGAGCACGCCGTCGATCGCACGGATCAGGGCCAGCAGGTCGTGCAGCTCCGACATCGAGCCCACGCGCACCTCGGTGACCACGTCGTGCGCCCCGCCGACGGCCGACACCAGCACGGTCTCGCTCATGTCGCGCAGGTGCTCTGCCACGAGCTCGACTGAGCCGTCGGTGCGGATGGAGACGTGGGCGAGCACGTGCTGACCGAGAAAGACCGGGTCGACGGCGGCGACGACCCGCACCGTACGGTCGGCGAGCATCGTGCGCAGCCGCGCGGCGACGGCGGCCCGAGACTGCCCGAGTCGCTGTGCCAGCGAGAGGATGCTGGCGCGACCGTCTTCCTGCAGCGCACGGATGAGTTCGGCGTCGAAATCCATGGTTCCGCTCGATTCGGTCAGTTTCCCGCGATCGCACGCTTCGTGGTGCCTAAAGCCAGTGTAGGAGCCTTCTCGGCGACCGGGTAGGCGCGCATTGCACGAATGCGCGATCATATATTCAGTGAATCCGTGTTATCACTGGAGTTCTGCGCTTGCTGGCCGGGCCGCACGTCCGTAGCATCCTTCGCTATCCGACATCTTCCGCAAGGGAGCGGGCACCCCATGACCACTACCCCCACCAGCGGCACCCACAGCCGGGCGCGACGCGCCGGCATCGCCGCCTTCGTCGGTACCACCATCGAGTGGTACGACTTCTACGTCTACGCGACCGCCGCGGCGCTCGTCTTCGGTCCGCTGTTCTTCCCGAGCGGCGACCGGCTGGCCGAGACCGCAGCGGCCTTCGCGACCTTCGCCGTCGCCTTCCTCGTCCGCCCGCTGGGTGGCATCATCTTCGGCCACATCGGCGACAAGCTCGGTCGGCGCACGTCGCTGGTCATCACGCTGGTGATGATGGGCGCGGCCACGGTTCTCGTCGGCTGCCTGCCGACCTATGAGAACATCGGCATCCTCGCCCCGATCCTGCTGATCCTGCTCCGTGCGGTGCAAGGGCTCGCCGTCGGCGGCGAGTGGGGCGGTGCGGTGCTCATGAGCGTCGAGCACGCCCCCGAGAAGTCCAAGACCTTCTACGGCGGCTTCACGCAGCTCGGCAACCCGGCCGGCGCGCTGCTCGCCTCTGGCATCTTCGCGATCATGACCCGCATGGGCGACGACTTCATCATCAACGGCGGCTGGCGCATCCCGTTCCTGCTGTCGATCGTGCTGGTCGGCGTCGGCTTCTGGGTGCGTTACCGCGTCGAGGAGACCCCTGTCTTCGAGGCGAAGGTCGAGGGGCGCAAGCAGTCGATGCCGTTGGCCTTCGCGCTGCGCACCGGACGTGTCGCCGTTCGCGATCGCGCAGGTGGTGGATGCCGGTGACATCCCGGTCAACCCGTTCGACCTCACCGAGGCCGTGAGCGAGGTCGAGCGCGCGGCACTGGCCCTCGGCGAGCAGGTGCAGCACATCGTGACGATCGGCGGCGACCACACGGTCGCGCTGCCACTGCTGCGGGCTGTCGCCGCGAAGCACGGCCCGGTCGCTGTGCTGCATTTCGATGCCCACCTCGACACGTGGGACACCTACTTCGGGGCGCCCATCACGCACGGCACACCCTTCCGTCGCGCGAGCGAGGAGGGGCTGATCGACCTCACCGCGAGCTGCCACGTCGGCACCCGCGGACCCCTGTACTCGAAGCAGGACCTCGAAAACGACGAGCGCCTGGGCGAAGGCGGCACCCAGCGTGATCATCGATGCAACTCCGCCGACCGCGGCGATCAGCGTCACCACGAAGACCGGGCGGTCTCTGCGTGCGGGGACCAGAATGTTCCGGATGAGAGGCGTCGACATCGTGACGCCGATGAAGGCGACG
>NZ_JAGYWT010000421.1:0-2129 GCF_019279095.1 Microbacterium sp. BF1
GGGACACGAAGGCCTCCTGTGTTGCGTGAGCGGTTTCTAGACAGCTCCACTCTCGCAACCGGAGGCCTTCGTCTCTCAACAGCTCACGCGCGATTCACGCAACAACGTCCCTGGACATCACAGCTAGGCGCTGATGGTGCGCTGCAATCGCTTTGCGTCCAGCGTCTGGTTCGTGCCAGTCAGCAGCGACTTTGCGGTTGATGTCGTAGGTCATGGTGAGTTCGTGCTCCGGCAAAGATCGCATCAACGCCTCATCTGCGAGGCCCAGCCACTCAGCGGGGACCGTGCTCTCATCATCTGGCTTTGGAGAGGCTGGATCGACCTGTCTGACTGCATATCCGAGAGGAAGTTCCTCGGAAATCTCCGCGTCTCGCGGTCCACCTTCGAAGACGTACTTCATCGCACCAGCATAACGAGACACCTTGCGGCCGCGGAGAAGATACGGCTCGGTCCGCCACTTTTGCGATGTCGGGCGGTACTCTGGTCATCTCGCCGTAGGGGCGAGGTTCGAAGTAGTGCGTAGTGCGCGCTACTGCCCGCTAGGAGGACACGTGAATAAGCTCAGCACCATTGCCCAGGCACTCGCCGACGAGATCAGGTCTCAGGACTGGTCGGATGCCCATTCTCGCGCAGATGGCGCCCGCCACGACCGAGTCACCGACCGCACCAAGACTGCGCAACTCAGCGACGACGAGGCAGGAACTGTCCACGTTAACGTCATGTGGGTAGTCGCTCAAGCGCTTAGCGATCATGACCCGAACTTCGACGTTCACGCGTTCGCCGAGGCTGCCGGCGTCAGCGATCGCTATCGGTTGCGCAAGGATGGCACGCCCAGTGGTGGGATCGACGCTGGCATTCGTCCGAGGCGCCGAGGACAGACGTACACGCCGAAGCAACTCGCTCGGCTTCTCGGGTACACAGACGAGACTCGCCCTGGGAAAGTCGTTCGGGACTACCTACGCGCCACGTATCCCGACCGCGTCAAGCACAAGAAGTGGGAACTGAACGAAGCGCAGGCCGCAGCCGTTCTCGCGAACGTTCCGCGTAGAGCCTGACTAAACAGGAGAAGGCCCGTCCCAGCCGAAGCTAGGACGGGCCTATAGGGGGTCAGAGTTCGACGGTGAGTAGTTCTGCGTCGTAGTCAGGGAACCTGTGCCACACAGCTGGTCGCTTCCTTGGGGCTCGGAACGGGTAGCCATGAGCGTCAAGCAGAGGCCTAACGGAGTATGGCGTGCTCGCTACCGGGATCAGAACGGTAAGGAGCATTCCAAGCATGAGAAGACGAAGAAGGCCGCTCAGAAGTGGCTAGATGAGCAGACAGCCGCGATGGTCACAGGGCAGTGGGCAGACCCCACAGCGGGCCGTGTGACGTGGGATGAGTGGGTGTCGAGGTGGCTCACTATGCAAGTGTGGGTGCCGGGGACGACGACAGCCGCGAAGACCGCTGTGGAGTCGGTGCCGTGCCGTATGCGAGCGATCCGGGATGTGAAGCACGGGGATGTGCAGACGTGGGTCACGCGGGAGTCTGAGCGCGGCCTAGCGGCGTCCACGATCCGCACCCGGCTCAACTACGTGCAGATGGCGTTTCGTGCGGCTGTGGATAACCAGGTGATCGCGCGTAACCCTGCTGTGAGGGTGAAGACCCCACGGCAGCGGAAACGTGAGGCGAAGATGCGGACTCTGACCGCGGATCAGGTGGCGACCGCACTCGAGTCCGCGGGGGAGTTCCGGTTGTTCGTGGCGGTGTGCGTGTTCGCCGGCTTGCGGCTCGGTGAAGCTGCGGGCTTGCAGGTTGGGGATATCGACTTCGAGCGCAGTGTTATCGCTGTGCGTCGTCAGGTGCAGGGCACGTCTATCCCCTCGACTCGGGTAGGGGACTGCTGCACGAATAGGTGACATCTGATCTGGCTTGCCCTCGAGGGTGGCCTGGAAGGATGTTGCTGTGCCCAAGCCCTACCCGACCGAGTTCCGTGATGACGTCGTGCGCGTCGCGCGGAACCGTGAGCCCGGAGTGACGATCGAGCAGATCGCGAAAGACTTCGGGGTCCACCCGATGACGTTGCAGAAGTGGCTGCGTCGCGCCGACGTCGACGAGGGTGCCAAGCCCGGCCAATCCCGTGTCGAAGGGG
>NZ_JAGYWT010000422.1:0-2127 GCF_019279095.1 Microbacterium sp. BF1
CGCCTGCCGTTCGAGAGGTTCCTCGCGACCACGCGGACCGAGGAGCCCGACATCGACGTCGACTTCGACTCCGATCGCCGCGAGGAGATCATCCAGTGGGTGTATGCCGAGTACGGCAGGGAACGTGAAGTCTCGAGGCCTCGAAGGCGGTGGCTGCGGCGAGCGCGAGTGAGTCCGCTCCACCGGACAGAGCGACGATGATCGTCGATCCCTCGGGGAGCGCGGCGAGCGCGGTGCGCACGGCCAGGCGGATCTCGGCGATGGCGGGAGGAAGTGACGGCACGATTCCACGCTAGGGCAATCCTCCGATCCGCGTGCCCGCCGCCGTGCGCAGCGGCGTCCGGGGCTATCCTGACGCCGTGACCGACAACACGCGTGCACTCCCCTTCCGGACCGAGAGATTCAAGGCGTTCGTCGACGCCGTCGTCGCCATCGCGATGACGCTGCTCATCCTCCCGCTGATGGAGTCGGTCTCCGAGGCCGCGTCCGGTCACATGAGCACGGCCGAGTTCCTGAACGAGCATTCGGGTCAGCTGCTCAGCTTCGGGCTGAGTTTCCTTCTCATCGCGACCTTCTGGATGGGGCATCACCGCCAGTACCGCGATGTGGAGTGGATCACGGGACCGCTGCTGTGGATCAACGTCGCCTGGATGGCGACGATCGTCTGGCTGCCGGTTCCCACGGCGATGATCGGACAGATGGACACCGACGCTCTGCAGGCCGTGGTCTACATCGGAACGCTGATCATGACGCAGGTGACCACCCTCGCCGGCTGGCTCTACCTGGCGCGTCATCGCGAGCTCAGCACCGTGTCGACCCAGACCATCCGTCTGGGGGCTATCGGCGACCTTGCCGCCATCGTCCTCTTCGGCGCCGCCCTCGTCATCGCGGTCGTAGCCTCTCCGAACGGGTACTACGGACTCCTCCTGCTGCTTCTGAGCGATCCGATGAGCCGCGTGCTGAATCGTCTGTTCCGGAGTCGGTCGCACGAAGACGGTGCCCCACCCGTCGACGCAGGATCCTGAACGATCACGGCCTCCGAGCGTGCGAGTGCCGCAGGTAGGCTAGTCCGCGGCATCCAACCGAACTTTTCCTGAGGAGCACACGCATGGGCGCACACGACGCCGTCATCGAGATCCCGCGCGGCAGCCGCGTGAAGTACGAGGTCGACCACGAGACCGGACGAGTGCACCTCGACCGCGTGCTCTACACGACCTTCGGCTACCCGGCCGACTACGGCTACTTCGACAACACCCTCGGCGAGGACGGCGACCCGCTCGACGTGCTGGTGCTGCTCGACCACGCGATCTACCCCGGCGTCGTCGTCGAGGTGCGTCCGGTGGCCGTGCTGAAGATGAGCGACGAGGCCGGCGGGGACGACAAGCTCGTCGCCGTGCTCTCGAAGGACCCGCGCTGGGCGCACATCCAGGACATCGACGACATCGCCGAGTACACGAAGAAGGAGATCGCGCACTTCTTCGAGCACTACAAGGACCTCGAGCCCAACAAGTGGGTCAAGGTCGACGAGTGGGGTGACGCCGCCGAGGCGCAGCGCATCCTCGACGAGGCGATCGTCCGTTTCGGCGAGCAGGGCCACTGATCCCGCCGCACGCATGAAGAAGACCCCCGGTACCGCTCAGCGGCCGGGGGTCTTTCTTCGTGTCAGGAGTGGTCGACGCTCAGGCGGGTACTCCGCGATCGCCGAGGAAGGCCACGGGGTTCACGGGTCGGCCGCCGACGTACACCTCGAAGTGCAGGTGGCAGCCGAACGAGCGACCGGTGTTGCCCGCGTAGGCGATGAGCTGACCGGAGTTGACCCACTGCCCCGAGCGGACGAGGATGCCGCCGTCGCGGATGTGGGCGTAACCGGTGCCGACGCCACCGCCGTGCTGGATGCGGATGTAGTTGCCGTACCCGTCGTTCGGGCCGGCGTAGTCGACGGTGCCGGAGTTTGCGGCGTAGATCGCCGAGCCGCAGCCGTTGGCGAAGTCCGTGCCGTAGTGGAACGAGGAGGAGCAGCCCTTCGGACCGCACTGCACGGAGCGAGGACCATATCCGGAGCTCTTTCCTCCGCCGTGCGGACGGCACCAGCCACCCGAGCCCTGGCTTCCGCCTCCGCCGCCACCG
>NZ_JAGYWT010000423.1:0-2126 GCF_019279095.1 Microbacterium sp. BF1
GTGGGCGAGTTCACCTCCGAGGAGAAGCAGGCGCAGTCCCACCGCGCCCGCGCCTTCGCCGAACTGGTTCCGCTGCTCGCCGCGCTCTGAGCGCGCCCGGCTCTCGGTCGCGAGAAACCGCTGCTGAAGCTGAGAATCGTTACCCTTCCCGACTAGCCGGAACAGGCCTTCCGGGCCGTCGTCCCGGTCTAGCCTGGGGGCATGCACGATCACGCACCCGCCCCCGGCGGCATCCGCTCCGCGAGCAGCAGACGCCTGCTCGCGATCTCGCTGTCCCTCACCGCGACGGTGATGCTCGTCCAGATCATCGGCGCGCTGCTCTCCGGTTCTCTCGCGCTGCTCGCCGATGCGGCACACATGTTCACGGACGCCTCCGGCCTCGTGATCGCTCTCATCGCCGCCACCGTCGCCGCGCGCCCGGCGGATGACAGGCGCACCTTCGGATATCAGCGCGCCGAGGTGTTCGGTGCGCTGATCAATGCCGTCATCCTGATCGCCCTCGCGACCTGGGTCGCGATCGAGGGCATCGGGCGACTCATCGATCCGGGAGAGGTCGAGGTCGCCGGCGGCCTCATGCTGATCGTCGCGGTGGTGGGAATGCTCGCGAATGCCGTGTCGATGTGGCTGCTGAGTCGCGCCCAGCGCACCAGCATCAACGTGCGCGGTGCCTACCTCGAGGTGATGGGCGATCTGATCGGTTCTGTGGCGGTCATCGTGGCAGCGGTGGTCATCCTCGTCACCGGATGGATGCCGGCCGATGCCATCGCGTCGCTGTTCATCGCGGCGATGATCATCCCTCGGGCCATCGCCCTGCTGCGGGAGGTGTTCTCGGTTCTCGCCGAGTCCGCGCCGAAGGGCACGGCGGTGAGCGAGATCCGTACCCACCTTCTCGGATACGAGGGCGTCGTCGGCGTGCATGATGTGCACGTCTGGCAGCTCACACGCGGAGCACCCGTGTTCACGGCCCACGTCAGCATCGAGCCGGCGCTGTACGCCGACGGCCGTTCAGCCCAACTGCTCACCGAGATGCAGGCGTGCCTCGCCGATCACTTCGACGTGGAGCATTCCACCTTCCAGATCGAGCCGGCCGAGCAGTCGGACTGCGAGCCGCACCACGCCTGATCTGCTCGATCGAGCCTCAGGCCTCGACGGAGATCTCGTCCGGGCTCTTGTCCGGGCGCAGACCTCGCCAGCGGGCATGACGGAGCACGCCGTCCGGAGTCCAGTTCGCGAACTCGACCTCGCCGACGACTTCCGCCCGCACCCAGAGGGCGTCGGAGGCATCCGGGGCGGGTACTCCGTCGAGCGGTGCGGCGTCCACCCGCAGCGGTTCGAGTCGCGTGAGCAGATCGCGCAGGATGCGGTCGGTGAATCCGGTCCCCACGCGTCCGACGTAGCGCAGGCCGCCCCCACCTCGGTTCGGGTCGGGCACGGCGAGCAGCAGTGACCCGAGCGTGCTCTCCCGGTCGCCCTTGCCGGGGCGGATCCCGACGATCACCGCCTCCTGCATCCTGGTGTGCTTGAGCTTCAGCCAGGAGGGGGAGCGCTGCCCCGGGCGGTACCGCGACACCGGATCCTTGACGACGACGCCCTCGAGCCCGAACTCCCAGCTTGCAGCGAGTGCCGCGTCGACGTCGTCGAACACGGGAGGGATCTGCACGGGGGCGTCGAGGTCGGCGATCACATCTTCGAGCAGTGTGCGACGCTCCCGCAGAGGCATGCCGGTGAGGTCGTGTCCGTCGAGACGCAGCAGGTCGAACAGCATGTAGACGATGGGCGTGCGCACCACCTCGCGCTCGATCTCTCGCGGGCGGGTGAGGTGCATCCGATTCTGGAGGAGGGAGAAGCTCGGGCGACCGTGGGAGTCGAAGGCGACGATCTCACCGTCGACGATCGCGTCTGCGACCGGCAGGAAGGGCGCTCCGTCGGCTGTGAGCTCGGGGTAGCGGGCGGTGATGTCGATTCCGCTGCGTGCGTGTAGCAGCATCCGCCCGTTTGCCCAGGTGCCCATCGCGCGGATGCCGTCCCACTTGACCTCGACCCACGAGGGGTCGCTCAGAGCGCGGGCGACCCCGCGGGAGCCGTTCTCGGCGAGCATCGGCGCCACCGATGCCGGGATCGGAGGG
>NZ_JAGYWT010000424.1:0-2124 GCF_019279095.1 Microbacterium sp. BF1
TGCCGGACCCGCTGCGTGGCGTGCCATGCGGACACCGCCTGCTGGATCTCTGCGAGACGCTCGGTGTCGCGCACCGCCCGGTCCCAGAACATCACGAGCAGTCGCGCAACGGCCACCCACATGATGGAGCCGACCAGCCCGAGGTTGAGCGCCACGACGAAGCCCAGCGACGCGGACGCCGCCACCACGAGCACCACGAGCACGAGCCAGCCGATCAGGGACCGCCGGCGAACGACGCACACGATACCGAGCAGGCCGAGAGCACCGATGTACCAGGTCGCGAAAGGGGCGGTGCGATCCGCCGGTTCGAGCGAGAAGGTGACGAGCACGGGGATCACCGCACTCGCCAGCAACGCGAGGATCGCCGACCACATCGGCATCTTCACCGAGGCGCCGTCGCCGAGGATCGCGATGTTCACGACCACCAGGTACACGGCGATCGCGAGGACCATCAGCAGCGGAGCCGTCGGCTGCTCGATCCACCAGATCCCTCGGGCGACGAAGTACAGTGCGAAACCGACGGCGAGAGAGGTGGCGACGCTGCGCACGGTGCGGTTCACGAGCGCACCCATCCCAGCGTGACGGTGGTGCCGTGCTCGTCGGAGACGATGTCGGCCGTGCCGGCGACGCCCGCCATGCGCGCGAAGATCGACGCGCGGATCCCGAGGCGGTCGGCACCGATCGAGTCGACGTCGAAACCCGACCCGGTGTCCGAGACCGTCACGACGACCCCTTCGTCTGCATGCCCCTCGACGATGATGTGGAGCCCGCGTCCGTTGGCATGCGACACGGCGTTGCCGATGGCCTGCCGCGCGGCGAGCACCAGCGCACGAGCCGCCCGCCCGGGGATGAGGCCGATTCCTCCGCGCTCCTCGACGATCGCGTCGGCACCGAGCTCGGACAGGGCCCGACGCAGCTCGACGATGATCTGCGCCGTGCCGACGGGCTCATCGCTGCCCTCCTGTGCGACGGCGGCCTCGGTGTTCGCAAGGCGGGTGAGAGCCTCCCGCGCCATGGCGACGGCCAGTTCCTCCGCACGCTCACCCTCGGCCCTCTCGGCGGCGATCAGCGCGGCGAGGACGCTGTCATGCATCAAGGCGGACATCGCCGCCCGCTCCTCTTCCGCTGCGGCCGCTGCGGCAGCCGTCGAGTACGAAGCCACCGCCTGCCCCCTGGCCTCGTCCACGCCGGCGGCGACGGAGCGGAACATCCAGCCGAGCGAGACGATGACGACACCGAGGATGAGGGTGAACGACACATCGAACGCGGTCGTCACCCAGAACTCACGGGAGAACTCCCCCTGGACGAGGCGCACGTAGCCGTAGACGAACGGCATCCCGGCAGCCCCCGCGAACTGGAGCCACAGCGGGAACGCGAGCATGGCCGCGACGACACCGACGTTGACCAGGAAGAAGATCCAGGGCTGGTCTCCCGCGCCCTTGTCCGAGGGGTCGACGACGGTCGGCCAGGCGGCGAGCGCGAGGACGTAGACCACGGCGAAGATTCCGGAGAAGGTGCGAACGCCCCGACCCACCACACAGGCCAGCAGCATCGCGGCGAGCGGCACGAACACCACGATCAGCGTCACCAGGTGCGCAGGATCCGCTGCGGACAGGGAACCCATCGCGGAGATCAGGGCCTGCGCTCCGAGCACGGCCGAACCGATCGCGACGACGATCGCGAGGATCCGTTCCATGCGCTTGCCGGTGAAGCGCTCGTACGCCGTCTCCGTGCTGCCGGGAGAGGGGATCTTGCTCCAGGCGTCGCGGATGCTCAGCGGCTCAGCGGCCACCGGGTGCCTCGTCAGCCGTGACGATCCCGTCCTCCATCGCTCGGCGCAGGAGATCGACCTTCGTCGGCGCGGGGCGCCCGACCTCGACGTACTTCACGCGGATGCGGGTGATGTTCTCCTTGGCGGTGGAGTAGGCGACGCCCAGCTTCTCGGCGACGGCCTTCAACGGCAGGCCGGTCGCATACAGGCGGAGCACCTCGCGCTCCCGTGTGGCGAGCTGCGCATCGGCGAAGGCGCGGTCTCCGTCGACGGCGCTCGCCCACTCGACGTTGTTGAGGGCCTCGCCCTGCGCCACGGTACGGATCGCATCGAGGACGTCGTCGAGGGCAGAG
>NZ_JAGYWT010000425.1:0-2111 GCF_019279095.1 Microbacterium sp. BF1
CCTGGGTGCTCGCCTTCGGCGCGGTCGAGATGGCCGGGCCCTTCCTGCTGCTCGGCCACGCCGAGATGACGCTGCCTTCGGGAATGACCGGCCTGCTCGTGGCGACCGTTCCGCTGTTCGCCGCACTGATCGCCCTCGGCGGCGGCGATCGTGGAGTGCTCCGGCCTGCCCGCGGGATCGGACTGCTCATCGGTTTCATCGGCGTCGCGATCGTGGTCGCCGGTCCCGGGCTCTTCGGCGGCGAGGTCAGTCTTCTCGCGGCGGGGGAGGTGCTCCTGGTCGCCGTGCTGTACGCGATCGCTCCCTTCATCGTCGCGCGCAAGCTCAATGACGTGCCCTCGCTCGGCACCATCACCCTGTCGCTTCTGATGATCGGCGTCTTCTACCTCCCGATCGGCCTGCTCACCCAGCATCAGGTGCCCAGCGTGCCCTCGATCGCCGCGCTCCTCGCGCTCGCCGTGATCTGCACGGCGGTGGCGTTCCTGGCGTTCTTCACGCTCATCCGGGAGGTGGGGCCGGTGCGCGCACCGCTGTTCACCTACGTGAACCCGGTGGTCGCGATCATCCTCGGCGCGATCGTCCTCGCCGAGCCACTGACCCCCGGCCTGCTGATCGGCTTCCCGTTGATCATCATCGGCTGCTGGTTCGCCGCCACGGGCGGACGACTGCGTCCGGTCTCGGCCCAGGCGCTCCCGCCCGCCCTCTAGCTGCGCTCGCGCATCCGGTCACGCGGACGAGGCCAGACAACCGGACGGGCGACACATGCGCAACGGAGCATACGCGCCGATCGTAGAATGAGCGTGGGCGGATCCGCCCGTCATCCCAGGGAGTGATCGTGGCCCTCATCGTGCAGAAGTACGGCGGCTCGTCCGTCGCCGACGCAGAGAGCATCAAACGCGTCGCCAAGCGCATCGTCGACACGCGTCGTGCTGGCCACGACGTGGTCGTCGCCGTGAGCGCGATGGGCGACACCACCGACGAGCTACTCGACCTCGCGAACGAGGTCGCACCGATCCCCGCCCCGCGCGAGCTCGACATGCTCCTCTCCAGCGGAGAGCGCATCTCGATGGCGCTGCTGGCCATGGCGATCCACTCGATGGGGTTCGAAGCGCGCTCCTTCACGGGCAGCCAGGCGGGCATGATCACCGACTCCCAGCACGGGGCCGCTCGCATCGTCGACGTCACTCCCGTGCGGTTGCGTGAAGCCCTCGACGAGGGGGCGATCGTGATCGTCGCCGGGTTCCAGGGCTTCAACCGCGACACCCGCGACATCACCACGCTCGGTCGCGGTGGCTCCGACACCACGGCCGTCGCCCTCGCCGCGGCGCTCGACGCCGACGTGTGCGAGATCTACAGCGATGTCGACGGCATCTTCACCGCCGATCCGCGCGTGATCCCCAAGGCGCAGAAGCTCGATCATGTCTCCAGTGAGGAGATGCTCGAGCTTGCCGCCAACGGCGCCAAGGTGCTGTACATCCGCGCCGTCGAGTACGCGCGCCGTCACGGCGTCCTCATTCACGCTCGGTCGACCTTCTCGTCGGCCGAGGGCACATACGTTCTGGGCGAGGGTATGAAGAACCCCCGCGAAGCCGAGGGAGCAGTCATGGAAGAACCGATCGTCGCCGGTGTCGCCACCGACTTCAGCCAGGCCAAGATCACGGTCGCGGGTGTGCCCGACGTGCCGGGCAAGGCTGCCGAGATCTTCAAGATCGTCGCCAAGTCGGGCGCGAACGTCGACATGATCGTGCAGAACGTCTCTGCCACCGGACGCACCGACATCTCCTTCACGGTGCCCAAGGCCGATGCGGCGGGAGCTCTCAAGGCCCTCGCCGGTGAGCAGACCGAGGTCGGATTCCAGAACCTGATCCACGATGATCAGATCGGCAAGCTCTCCGTCGTCGGTGCGGGGATGCGCACGCATTCGGGCGTCTCCGCCACCCTCTTCGAGGCGCTGTCGGCCGGCGGCATCAACATCGAGATGATCTCGACCTCGGAGATCCGCATCTCCGTGGTGCTGCGCGACACCGACCTGACCGAGGCCGCACGCACCGTGCACACCGCCTACGGGCTCGACGGCGACGCCGAGGCCACGGTCCACGCGGGCACCGGCC
>NZ_JAGYWT010000426.1:0-2107 GCF_019279095.1 Microbacterium sp. BF1
CACCGTCCACTGCTCTACGAGAGTCGAGCCCTCGCCGTCGGCGACGCCGTTGCGACGAAACAGATAGCCGGCGCCATGCGTCTCCGTGCGCAGCGGCGTCGCGTCAGCAGCCGTGGAAAGACTCGCGATGCTCTACACGACCTTCGGCTACCCGGCCGACTACGGCTACTTCGACAACACCCTCGGCGAGGACGGCGACCGTCTGGGTCGTCGCATCCTTGAGGGCTGCGAGCTGAGCCTGCATCGTGGCCAGGTTCGCCGACTGCTCGTCCAGGGCTGCCTGCGCCGCATCCGCAGCCTGCTGCGCCGCGACCATCTTCTCTTCGGCGACCTTCTGCAGCCGGTCGCGCTCGTTGCGAGCGACGACCGCCTGGTCGCTGAGGGACTGCGCGGAGTTGCGCGCCGCGACGGCCTTGTCGTAGACGGACTGGTTGTATTCGAGGAGCTTGTCCATCGTGCCGAGGCGCGCGAGCAGCTCATCGGCGTTGTTCGCCGAGCCGGCGAAGAACAGTTCCATCGACGTGTCGTCGCCGCCGTTGCGGTAGAGCTGCGCGGCGACCTGCCCTGCCTTGCGGGCGGAGCTGTCGGCGACCGCAGCCTGCTCGTCGGCCTTCGCCTGCATGGAGTCGGCTTCGGTGGCCGCAGCGAAGTAGGCCTGCTGAGCGTCGTAGAAATCCGCCGATGCGACCTGCGCCGCTGCCTGAGTCTCGGCGACCTTCTGCGTGAGCGACTGGATCAGTCCCTCGATTCGCGAGACCTCGGCAGCCTTCGCCGCCTCGTTGTTCTTCGCGCGCTGCACATCGTCCCAGCTCGGGTACGTGGCGGCATACGCGGCCGACACACCGTTGGTGATGCCGAAGGCACTGAGGGCGACGACGCCGAGAGCGCCGATGCCGAGGGCACCGCGACGGCTGATGCCCATCTTGCCGAAAGCACGGCGTTCTGTCGGAGTGGGCGCGCAGCCGCAGTCCTCGGACGCCGCAGCAACTGCAGCATCCAGCGTGATCTTGTCGTTCACACGGCCCCTTCCGCCGGTTTCACAGTTGCCACACTAACAACAACTTTCACATCCGCACCAGGGGGCATCGCGGCGATCGCGCCCGCTCCCGACACCTCGATCGTCCCCCCGGAACACGCCCGGGGTGCGGCGCCGCGCCCTCGATTCGCGATTTACTCAAAACATCCCTTATGCTTGAGCGTCGGCAAGGAAGTCCCCCGGGACTGACTCGGCCCCATCGTTTAGCGGCCTAGGACGCCGCCCTTTCACGGCGGTAGCACGGGTTCGAATCCCGTTGGGGTCACACCTTCCGGTACAATTGAAAACAAGTATGGCCCTGTAGCGCAGTTGGTTAGCGTGCCGCCCTGTCACGGCGGAGGTCGCGGGTTCAAGTCCCGTCAGGGTCGCTCCGTGCGATGAGCTCTTTCTTCGGAGAGGGCTCTTCGTCTAGGACGCGACAGGTTCGCCGGTCGCGCGGCTCTGTAGCTCAGTTGGTAGAGCGTTCGACTGAAAATCGAAAGGTCACCGGATCGATGCCGGTCGGAGCCACACGAGTGATCGTTACAATCACTCCAGAAACCCTCGCCTAGCTTCTACATGGCGGGGGTTTTGCTTTGCCCTGGTGAGGAGCGATTTCCGAGCCGCTCCGCCAGACTGCTCCCCCGGGCCGCTCTGCCCCGGTCGTTGAGCGAGCGCAGCGAGACGAAACGGCTCCCTCGAGAAGCTTGTGCCGGTTTCGTGCCGGTAGAAGGCAGAGACACCGGCCGTGCTGGCCTCGCGAATCGCTACGACCGTCGAACTCTTAGTCTGCCAAGCAGAGCAGTTCTCACCCCGAGCATCCCGTTGCGACTGGTGCTACGCGAGCGCGCGAGATAGATCCAGATAGTTGCCCGTGATTTATCTGGATCGATCCGAACTGTGCAATCCAAACTGTCCTAGCTGCCGCCTAGCGCCATCCACACTTCCGCCCGTGCGTTCTCGACCGGAGTAGTGCCCCATAAAGTGGTGTAGCCCGTGGTGGCCGGCTCGTCGATCGCGACGAAGTGCGGTCACCGCGTGATCCTTCGAGGAAACTCTCACATCCCACTCGAAAGGCATCATCACGATGAC
>NZ_JAGYWT010000427.1:0-2105 GCF_019279095.1 Microbacterium sp. BF1
GGGCGGGCGGCCGCGAGCAGTTCGGTGCGATAGGCCTCGATCACGTGCTTTCCGGCGGGGAACATGGTGATGACGACATCCGCGTCGGCCACGGCATCCGCGCCGCTCGCAGCTACCGGGACGCCGGCCGTCTGCGCCGCTTCGATGGCCGCGGGGACGAGATCGAAGCCGTGCACCTCATGTCCCGCGGCGAGGAGGTTCTTCGCCATCGGCAGTCCCATGTGCCCGAGGCCGAGGAACGCGACGACCACCGGGGAAGACGGCGCCGTCATGATCCGCTCCGCATCTGATCTCCGCCGCTGCGCTGGAGGGAGGCGGAACCCGCCGGCCGGAGCATCTCACGTCCGACGATCAGTCGCATGATCTCGTTCGTCCCCTCCAGGATCTGATGCACGCGCAGGTCGCGGACGACCTTCTCGATCCCGTAGTCCTGCAGATAGCCGTAGCCGCCGTGCAGCTGCAGAGCCCTGTTGGCGACGTCGAAGCCGGCGTCGGTCGCGAAGCGCTTGGCCATGGCGCAGCGCATCGTCGCGTCGGGTGCGTGCTCGTCGACCGCCTGCGCGCCGTCGCGCACCATGAGACGTGCGGCGTGCAGATCGGTGCGCATGTCGGCGATCGCGAACAGGATGGACTGCTTCTCGGCGAGCGGCTCGCCGAACGCCATCCGCTCGTGCACGTACTTCACGGCCTGATCGAGTGCCCACTGGGCGCCTCCGAGCGAGCAGGCGGCGATGTTGAGACGGCCGCCGTTGAGCGCGGACATCGCGATCGCGAACCCGCGACCCTCGTCGCCGAGCATGGAGGAGGCGGGAACCCGCACACCGTCGAGGATCACCTGGCGGGTGGGCTGCGCGTGCCAGCCCATCTTCTTCTCCGGGGCACCGAAGCTCAGCGCCTCGGAGTCGCCGGGGACGAGGAAGGCGCTGATGCCGCGCGCGCCCGGCTCCCCCGTGCGCGCCATGACGACGTAGACGGCAGCCTCGCCCGCTCCGGAGATGAACTGCTTCACTCCGGTGAGAACGTAGTCGTCGCCGTCGCGGACGGCGCTGGTCGCGATGTTCGCGGCATCCGATCCTGCACCCGGCTCGGTGAGGCAGTAGCCGCCGAACTCCGACATGGCCGTCAGCATCGGCAGCCAGTGCGCGCGCTGGGCGTCGTCGCCGTAGGTGTCGATCATCCAGACGACCATGTTGTGGATGGAGATGTAGGCCGCGACCGCGGGGTCGCCCTTCGCGAGCTCCTCGAAGATCGCGACGGTGTCGAGACGGCTGAGGCCGCTGCCGCCGAACTCCTCGTCGACGTAGATGCCGCCGAGCCCGAGCTCGCCGGCACGGTTGAGCGACTCCCGCGGGAACAGGTGCTTCTCGTCGCGCTCGGCGGCGTAGGGTGCGAGCTCGGTCTCGGCGAACTCGCGGACGGCGCCGATGATCGCCTCGCGCTCCTCGGCGGTGGTGGTGACGGTGGTCATGGTCATCGTGGTTTCCTTGTGGGAGGTTTCCGGGGCTAGTGCATGGTCGGGATGACGAAGCTGGCACCATCGCGGATGCCTGCT
Organism: Microbacterium sp. BF1; assembly: GCF_019279095.1. Taxonomy (NCBI): domain Bacteria; kingdom Bacillati; phylum Actinomycetota; class Actinomycetes; order Micrococcales; family Microbacteriaceae; genus Microbacterium; species Microbacterium sp. BF1. The sequence goes on from NZ_JAGYWT010000427.1 coordinate 1,553, forward strand.
GCGGGCCAGCGGCTCGTCACCGTCTTGGTCTTCGTGTAGAACCGGAAGGCGTCGGTTCCGTGCTGATTGAGGTCGCCGAATCCGCTGCGCTTCCAGCCGCCGAACGTGTAGTACGCGATCGGGACCGGGATCGGCACGTTCACACCGACCATCCCCACCTCGACGCGGGCGGCGAAGTCGCGGGCCGCGTCGCCGTCGCGCGTGAAGATGGCGACGCCGTTGCCGTACTCGTGCTCCGAGGCCATCCGCAGCGCCTCCTCGTAGTCGGCGGCGCGGGCGATGACCAGCACGGGGCCGAAGATCTCCTCGCGGTAGATCGCCATGTCGGTGGTGACGTGGTCGAACAGGGTCGGTCCGAGGTAGAAGCCCTCCTCGTGCCCTTCCACGGTGAAGCCGCGACCGTCGGCGAGGAGTGTCGCCCCCTCGTCGATGCCCTGCTGGATGTAGCCCTCGACCCGCTCGACGGCCGCCCGTGTGACCAGGGGGCCGTAGTCGACGTCGGCTGCGAGAGAGGGGCCGACCCGCAGCTGGGCGACGCGTTCGGTGAGTTTGG
>NZ_JAGYWT010000428.1:0-2102 GCF_019279095.1 Microbacterium sp. BF1
GCTTCGCCGCGGGGGCGAGCGAGGACGACGTGGTCGCGGACTACGTGCTCTCCGCACCACAGGTGCGTCCGGTGCGAGGGGAGCATGCCGAGCGCATCGCCGCCTCCGTCGAAGCCCGGGAACGCGCCGATGTTCTGCGCCTGCACCTGGAGAGCCCCCCGGAGGCCATCGTGCACGCGCTGGCGGTCATCCGCGAGTTCGGCGGGGCGGAGGAGTACCTCCGCGCACACGGTCTCCGCTCCGATCAGCTCGCGGCGCTGCGCCGCAAGGAAGGGGTGGCGGCATGAGTCGCGCGACCGGTCGGTTGACGGTGCTGCACCTCAGTGATGTCCGCGCCATGAGCAGCGGCCTTCTGTACGACACCGTGGACGGGTTCGCTCGCCTGCGCGCCGTCGGCGCGTACCTGCGCGACGCCGGGATCACACCGGAGGCGGTCGTGGTCACCGGCGACCTGGTGCAGCGGGGGAACGCGGATGCCTATCCGGCACTGCGCGAGGCGTTCGACGAACTCGCGGAGATCGCCGGTGTCCCGGTGCTCACCGCGATCGGCAATCACGATGAGCCGGAGGCCGCGCGGGTGCTGCGCGGCCATGAGCAGACCCACCACAGAGTGCATATCGTCGACGAGCTCCGCTTCATCATCCTGGATTCGTCTCGCGGCGAGCTCGGAGTCGACCAGCGGGCGTGGCTCCGTGACGTGCTGCGCACTCCGCACGGCCTCGGCACGGTCGTCGCTGTTCACCATGCGCCGCTGGGCTCTCCGCTGCCGACATTGGCGAAGGCGGGGCTGCGGGACGCGGACGACTTCCTCGACGCCATGGCCGGCTCGGACGTGCGGGCGGTTCTGGCCGGGCACTTCCATCACCCGCTGTCCGCGACCCTGCGCGGCATCCCCGTCTTCGTCGGTCCCTCGCTGGCCTATCACCAGGTGATGGACGCCGGCCCGAACCGCGTCAGCGGCCACGACCTGGCGATGTTCTCCCTCGTGCATCTGCTGCCGGGCGGCGTTGCCGTCACCAACGTCGGGCTCGACTCGCCCGCACCGATCTTCTCCTCCGTCATCTCCACCTGAACCCTGATTGGACACCATGTCATTCCTTCGCAAGACCGCTCCCGTGGCACTGTTCGGCGTCGCCGCACTCGCCCTCGCCAGCTGCTCCTCGACGCCGGCTCCCGCCGCGACGCCCGAGGAGTCCGCCGCAGCCCTGGAGCCGGCGACCATCACGCTGTACACCTCCGAGCCGCAGGAGAAGGCCGACGAACTCGTCGCCGCCTTCAACGAGGTCCACCCCGAGATCACCGTCGAGGTGTTCCGCGCCGGCACCGGCGACCTGACCACTCGAGTCGCGACCGAGCAGGAGTCCGGTGGCATCCAGGCCGACGTGTTCCTCGCCGCCGACGCCGGCACCTTCGAGGGGTACGCCGCCGACGACCTGCTGCTGAAGTACACGCCGGCGGACGTGGACGCCCTGAATCCCGACGTCGTCGACCCCGAGGGCTTCTACACCGGCACCAGGATCATCCCGACCGTCATCGCGTACAACACCGGCATCATCACCGAAGCACCCGAGTCGTGGAAGGACCTCACCGACGCCGAGTACGCCGACAAGATCGTGATGCCGAACCCCGACGTGTCCGGGGCAGCGGCGTACAACGCCGCCGTGTGGCTGGACGACGACCAGCTGGGTGAGAAGTGGATGACGGCCCTGGCCGAGAACCGTCCGGTCATCGCCGACAGCAACGGCCCCGTGTCTCAGGCCGTCGCCACGGGCGCGCAGCCCGTCGGCATCGTGGTGGACTACCTGGTCCGCGAGCTCGCCGCACAGGGGTCGCCCATCGCCGTGTCGTACCCGAGCGAGGGCGTGCCGTACGTGTCCCAGCCGGTCGGTATCTTCGCCGACACCGACGAAGAGGCAGCATCCAAGGCGTTCGTCGACTTCCTGGTGAGCGCCGCCGGCCAGGAGCTCGCCGTCGAGCAGTCGTACCTGCCGGTGCGCTCCGACGTCGGCACGCCCGAGGGCGCCCCGTCGATGGACGACATCGAGATCCTCTCCCCGGACCTCGAGACCATCCGCAGCACGCAGGACGCTGCGGTCGAGACC
>NZ_JAGYWT010000429.1:0-2094 GCF_019279095.1 Microbacterium sp. BF1
CGGCATCGAGTGCCTCCGCCGCCGCGACGAGGCCGGCCAACCCCCATCCGATCACAAGGACGTCTGCAGACAGGGGTGTCGTCGTCATGAGTTCTCCGTTGATTCCTGACGTGATCGGGCCTCGAGCGTCGGGCGACCACCCGGACCGGCACCGATCCCGGAAGGCTCGAGTGAGTTCACCATGGCATAGGCGGCCCGCTCCAGGTAGTCCCACAGCGTGGTTTCGTGCAGGGGGGACAACTGCGCCTCGTCCACAGCTGTTCGCATGTGACGAAGCCAACGATCGCGCGCGTCCGCGTCGATGCGGAAGGGCATGTGCCGCATACGGAGCCGCGGGTGTCCGCGCGTCTCGCCGTAGGTCGTGGGACCGCCCCAGTACTGCTCGAGGAACATCCGCAGGCGATCCTCCGCGGGGCCCAGGTCTTCTTCGGGGTACATCGGCTTCATCACCGGGTCGAGTGCGACCTCGCGATAGAACACCGAGACGATCTTCGCGAACGTGTCGTGCCCGCCGATCTCGTCGTAGAAGGTCACTTCTGGGTGCTCCCGTCGTCGTTCGGCTTCTTGCGGCGCCAGATCCCGCGGTCGGGGATGATCGGGACGCCGGTCACGGCATTCGGCCGGGTCTTGGGCGGAGCCTCACGAACGGCACGAACTACAACGTGCGGGTGCGGGCAGTGGCGACGGTCGAGGGCTCGACGTATGCGAGCGCCGACTCGAACCAGATCACGGGAAACCCCTACGGTCCGCTGAAGCAACCGGCGGTCACCGCATCGCAGAATCCCACGAGCGTCACGTTCAACTGGGATGCGGGGCCCGCAGCGAACGGCCGTTCGATCAAGACCGTGCGCATCCGCATCGATGGCGGCGGGTGGCAGAACGTCGGCGCCAGCGGCAGCCGGACGGTCGGCGACGGCTACAGCCAGCGCCGCACGATCGACGTCGAGGTCACCGACCAGGCCGGACAGCAGATCACCCGCTCCGCGGAGCAGACATCAGGGCCGAAGCCTGATCCCCGTGCCTGGGTCACGTCTACCGGAAACGCGAACGGCCAGCCGAACTGCAACGACGGCACGTGCGCGTACTTCTACCTCACCGGCCGCGGGTTCCCCGCGAACTCCAGCATGTGGGTGCAGTGCGCCAGCAACGCCCCGCCTCCCTACGGCGGCACGTTCGCCGGACGGACCGTCACGACCGACGGCAACGGCAACATCGATCAGCAGCTGGGCTGCTACCTCGGCATGCGCCGGGGCACGATCGAGGCGTGGGTCGTGATGGACGGCAAAGAATACGAACACAGGGTCTGGCAGTGATGCCGCGCGACACCTCCTCACAACAACAAGGAACGACACACTCATGACAATGACCCCCGAGCAGGCCGCCTGGTTCCAGGGAACCTTCCAGCGCCTCGTCGAGAACATCGACAAGGCCGTGCAGGGCAAGCAGGAGATCGTCGGTCTCGTGCTGGCCTCGATGCTCGCCGAGGGCCATGTGCTCCTCGAGGACGCACCGGGCACGGGCAAGACCAGCCTCGCCAAGGCGCTGGCCGCGACCGTGCAGGGCACCAGCACGCGCATCCAGTTCACCCCCGACCTGCTGCCGTCCGACGTGACGGGTGTGACGATCTACGACCAGCAGTCGCACCGCTTCGAGTTCCACAAGGGCCCGATCTTCGCGTCGATCGTGCTCGCCGACGAGATCAACCGCGCGTCGCCGAAGACCCAGTCGGCGCTGCTCGAGGTCATGGAGGAGTCGCGCGTCACGGTCGACGGCGTCACCCACGAGACCGGGCGCCCGTTCCTCGTGATCGCCACGCAGAACCCCATCGAGCAGGCGGGAACCTACAAGCTGCCCGAGGCGCAGCTCGACCGCTTCCTGATCAAGACCTCGATCGGATACCCCGACCTCGCGGTGACCGAGAGCATCCTCGCCGGCGCCTCCGACCGCAACCCGTCTGCCGGTCTGTCCGCGATCATCACGACCAGTGCCGTCGCCGACATGGCCGACCTCGCAGCGACGGTGCATGTCGAGCCCGCCGTGCTCCGCTATGTGGCCGAGCTCGCCGAGGCCACGCGCGAGGACGGGGCCATCCGG
>NZ_JAGYWT010000043.1:0-9678 GCF_019279095.1 Microbacterium sp. BF1
GTGAGATCGCCGCACTCGTCGGCAGCCGTGTGATCGATGCCGACACCGGCATGCGCCTGGTGGGCATCCGCGGCCGCGCGATGGCCGATGCGGCAGCGCAGGAGCAGACAGGAATGAGTGCGGTCCTCGGCGGTGACGAGGAAGCCCTTCTCGCGCGCCTCGCCGAACTCGACCTCTCCCCCGCCAACTACAACGGCGGCGGACAGATCGTGGTCGCAGGCGCCCTCCCCGCTCTCGCGGCACTCGCCGAGGAGCCCCTCAAGGGCACCCGCGTGATCCCGCTGCAGGTCGCCGGCGCGTTCCACACGCGGTACATGGCATCGGCCGTCGCCGCGCTCCGCGATGCGGTATCCGACGTCACCCCCGCCAACCCCGACATCACGCTGTGGACCAACCGCGACGGCTCCGCCGTGGCCGACGGAGCGCAGGCACTGAGCTTCCTCGTCGATCAGGTGTCGTCCCCGGTGCGTTGGGACCTCTGCATGCAGTCCTTCGCCGACGCAGGCGTCACCGGTGTCATCGAACTCGCTCCGGCCGGCGCCCTGGTCGGCCTCGCCAAGCGCGGCCTCCGCGGTGTACCGACCGTCGCCGTGAAGACCCCTGAAGACCTTGATGCAGCCGTCGCGCTGCTGAACGGAGAAGCCGCATGAGCGTCACGCTCGCCCAGCTCACCGGTCCCGCGTACACGCGCATCTACTCCTACGGCGCCGCCCGTGGCGAGAATGCCGTGCCGAACGAAGACCTGATCGGCCCCATCGACTCCAGCGACGAGTGGATCCGTCAGCGCACCGGCATCGTCACCCGCGCTCGCGCCGACAAGGGCACCGATGCGATCGACCTCGCGACCGCGGCGGCTGCCGAGGCCATCGAGAAGTCGGGCGTCGCGGCGGACCAGGTCGACCTGGTGATCGTCGCGACCATCAGCAACCCCAAGCAGACCCCCTCGGTCTCGGCCATCGTCGCCGACCGTGTCGGGGCGAACCCCGCAGCCGCCTACGACATCAACGCGGCCTGCGCAGGATACGCCTACGCGATCGCCCAGGCCGACGCGCTGATCAAGGCCGGCGCCGCCCGCTACGCACTGGTCATCGGCACGGAGAAGCTGTCCGACGTCGTCGACCCGACCGATCGCAGCATCTCGTTCCTGCTCGGTGACGGTGCAGGCGCAGCCCTGATCGGTCCGAGCGACACGCCGGGCATCGCACCGGCGGTATGGGGTTCGGATGGCTCGAAGGCCGACGCTGTGGGAATGAACGGCACCCTCACCGACTTCCGCGACGGCGTGGTGCCGTGGCCGACCCTTCGTCAGGAGGGCCCGACGGTCTTCCGCTGGGCCGTCTGGGAGATGGCCAAGGTCGCCCGTGAGGCGCTGGACAAAGCCGGCGTCGAGCCGACCGACATCGCCGCGTTCATCCCCCACCAGGCCAACATGCGCATCATCGACGAGTTCGCCAAGCAGCTCAAGCTGCCGGAGAGCACGGTGATCGCCCGCGACATCGAGACCACGGGCAACACCTCGGCGGCGTCGATCCCGCTGGCCAGCCACCGCCTGATGGCCGAGCACCCCGAGCTGTCGGGCGGTCTCGCACTGCAGATCGGCTTCGGCGCCGGCCTCGTGTTCGCCGCACAGGTCGTCGTCCTTCCCTGAGAATGCGCTGACTTTCCCTAGACTGTTCCACGGTTCCGAAAACAACCCGCAAGAAAGAGGAAGACCACATGGCTTTCACCAACGATGAGGTCCTCGCTGGCCTCGCAGAGCTCATCACCGACGAGACCGGCATCAACGCTTCCGAGGTCGCCCTCGAGAAGTCGTTCACGGACGACCTCGACATCGACTCCATCTCGATGATGACGATCGTCGTCAACGCCGAGGAGAAGTTCGGCGTCACCATCCCCGACGACGAGGTCAAGAACCTGAAGACCGTCGGCGACGCCGTCAGCTTCATCGTCGCGGGCCAGGAGTAATCCCGGCAGGATGCCACCCCCGCACCTCGCGGGGAGTGGCATCCTCCGACCTGCCCTCCCACCCGTTCGACTTCGTTTCGACAAGGAACCACACCCCATGACCAAGCGCATCGTCGTCACCGGCATCGGCGCCACCTCCGCCATCGGCGGAACGGCCCCGGAGAACTGGACGAACCTGCTGGCCGGCATGTCCGGCACCCGCACGCTCGAGCACGACTGGGTACAGCAGTACGAGCTGCCCGTCACCTTCGCCGCCGAGGCGATCGTCCGCCCGGAAGAGGTTCTCCCCCGCCACGAGGCCAAGCGTCTCGACCCCTCGTCGCAGTTCGCGTTGATCGCGGCGCGCGAGGCGTGGGCGGATGCCGGTTCCCCCGAAGTCGCCCCCGAGCGACTCGGTGTCGACTTCGCCACCGGCATCGGTGGACTCTGGACGCTCCTGGACGCCTGGGACACCCTCCGCGAGAAGGGCCCGCGACGGGTGATGCCGCTCACCGTCCCGATGCTCATGCCGAACGCCGCTGCAGGAAACCTGTCACTGCAGTTCCACGCCCGCGCCTACGCGCAGACCGTCGTCAGCGCGTGCGCCTCCAGCACCGAGTCGATCATCCATGCCTTCCACCACCTTCAGGACGGTCTCGCCGACGTCGTGATCGCCGGTGGCACGGAGTCCGCGATCCACCCGATCACGATGGCATCGTTCGCCTCCGCGCAGGCGCTCTCGCGTCGGAACGACGACCCGGCCCACGCGTCCCGACCGGGCGCGATCGACCGTGACGGATTCGTCATGGGCGAGGGAGCCGCAGCCCTGATCCTCGAGACCGAGGAGCACGCGAAGGCTCGCGGCGCCAAGATCTACGGCTATGTGCTCGGCGGAGGCGTCACCGCCGATGCCTACCACATCACCGGCAACGACCCCGAGGGCAACGGTGCCGCACGTGCGGTGACGCAGGCGCTCGAAGAGGCCGGCATCACCGCCGACCAGGTCACCCACATCAACGCGCACGCGACGTCGACCCCGGTCGGCGACCCCAACGAGTACGTCGCGCTCAAGAAGGTCTTCGGAGACCGAATCGACGAGATCCCCGTCTCGGCGACGAAGGCATCGACCGGGCACCTGCTCGGAGGCACCGGCGCACTCGAGGCGATCTTCGCGCTCCTCGCCCTGCGCGACCGTGTCGCACCGCCCACGATCAACATGACCGAGCCCGATCCCGCTGTCCCGTTCCGTCTTTCGGGCGACGCCACGCCGCTCGGCGAGGGTCCGCAGTTCGCGATCAGCAACTCGTTCGGATTCGGCGGTCACAACGCCGTGCTCGTGGTCGCCAGCGCCGACTGACACGCCAAAACGATGAGCGGCCCTCGGGATTCCGAGGGCCGCTCATCTCATCTGCATGAGGATCACACGGATGACTGAGCATCCGACGGTACTCAGTCATGCACCTGTGCGCAGGTCATGCAGGTGCGCGGTGATCCGTCAGGCGGAGCGGAGCAGACCGCGCTTCTGCGAACGCGCTTCCCTCATCCGCGTGATGCGCGGCAGGAACCAGCCGATCAACGGCCCGACGCCGAACGCGAAGAGCACGGTTCCCACGCCGACGGGTCCACCGAGCAGGAAGCCGATCAGCAGCACGCCGCCTTCGATCAGTGTCCGCACCAGCCACACCGCCCAGCCGGTACGTCGGACGAGGCCCGTCATCAATCCATCGCGGGGTCCGGGACCGAAGTCTGCGGCAATGTACAGACCGGTCGCGAAGGACAGCAGCAGGAGTCCGAAGACGAACATGGGGGCGCCGATCCACACCGAAGCGGGCTGCGGGATCAGAGCGAGCGCGAGGTCGGCGCTGGGCCCGACGAGGAGCGCGTTCAAGACGGTGCCGAGCCCCACACGCTGACGCAGCGGGATCCACAGCAGCAGGACGACGATGGACACGACGACGGTCATGACGCCGTATCGGAGGCCGGTCTGCTCGGCGAGACCGAGCGCCAGCACGTCCCACGGCGCGACGCCGATGCCGCCGCGCACCATGAAGCCGAGGGCCACGCCGTAGAGGAAGAGACCCACGAGCAGCTGTACGAGCCGCTCGACGAGGTCACGCCGACTGGTGGCGGTCACGGGGAGCACGACGGAGCGCAGGAGCATGCTTCCACTCTGGCCCCTGGGCCACGTCCGTCAGCGAATCCACTCAGCGCAAAGTGGCCTGCACTCGTCAGGCCACTTTGCGGCATGCTGGACGCATGGGATCACGACTCGTCGAACAGCTCGGGGCGCACAACGTGGCGGGCTCCGCAGCGACGACGCTCGCCGACCGGATCAGGGCGCTGATCCTCGACGGCCGGCTCACGGTCGGCGAACGTCTGCCGAGCGAGCGCGCTCTCGCGGTGGAGCTTCGCCGTTCCCGCTCCACGATCACCCGCACCTACGGGCTTCTCGAGGCCGACGGGTACGTCTCCCGTCTGCACGGAGGCAGCACGCGCGTCACCCTGCCGAACGGACACGCCGCGCCCGGCACTGATGCCGACGACGACGCCATCGATCTGTCCATCGCGTCGATGGACTCCACACCGGGACTGTATGACGCGACGGTCCGATCCCTCCCCCGCCTTGCGGCCTTGCGCGGCACCAGCGGATACTCCCTCCGTGGCCTTCCTGAGCTCCGAGAGGCCGTAGCGCAGCGGTTCCGGGATCGCGGAGCACCGACCTCGGCCGACGAGATCATCATCACCTCCGGGGCGCTCAACGCGGTGAACCTGATCCTCGCGGCGATCGGACGACGCGGCGAGAGGGCCCTGGTCGAGCAGCCCACGTTCCCGCACGCGCTCGAGGCGCTGCACCGGCACGGATACCGTCTGCTTCCAACGCCCGTCGACGTCGACGGATGGGACACGCGCCATCTGAACGAGACTCTGCTCGGCTCCCGCCCCCATGTCGCCTACCTCATCCCCGACTTCCACAACCCGACCGGCGCCACTCTGCCCGACGAGGAGCGCTCACGCATCGTCACGACGGCGCGCAACGTGGGCACTCAGCTCCTCGTCGATGAGACGACCACCGAGCTCGATATCGACCGCGGCTGGTCGCCGGCTCCGATGGCCGCGAGCGGACCCAATGTGATCACGGTCGGATCGATGTCGAAGATCGCATGGGGCGGGATGCGCATCGGTTGGATCCGTGCGAAGCGCACGGTCATCGCTCGACTGCTCGCCGTTCGTCCATCCTTCGAGCTGGGTACCGCACTGCTCGAGCAGTGCATCGCCGTCGAGCTTCTCGCCGACATGCCTGCGCTCACCTCGCACGTCGGTCAGCGTCTGCACGACGGTCGCGCAGCGGTGGAGGCCGGCGTGGCGGGCATCCCCGGCTTCCGGATGCCACCGACACCAGGAGGGCTGTCCGCATGGCTCGACATCGGTGCGCCGCTGTCCACCTCGCTGTCCCTCGCTGCTCGCGAGCGGCAGCTGATCCTGCCTCCCGGACCGCGCTTCACGACGGGCGGCGTGCTCGAACGTCGACTGCGCATCCCCATCACCCTGCCGCCCGAGCGCACGGCTGAGGCCATGCGTCGCCTTTCGTTGGCCTGGGAGGACGTGCGCGGCACCGGCACGTCCCCGCACGCTGAGCTGCAGCACGCCGCGGTGATCTGACCGACGACGAGGACCCCACCTCGTCTCCGGGGCGGGGTCCTCGTCGTGCGGAGCGGGGAAACGTCTTCTCAGCGTCCGGAATGACTCACCGGCATCCGATACTCACGCCTCCCCCGTTCCGGTCTGCGGGGTCGGGCTAGCCGACCTTGTGGAGCCAGACGACTCTGGCGTCGTCGCTGGCATGGCGGAAGGGTTCGAGTTCCTCGTCCCACGCGGAGCCGAGGGCGATGTCGAGCTCGCGCTGCAGCTCGACCGCGCTGCCCGCAGCGATCTCCATCGCGTAGCGGATGCGGTCTTCACCGATCACGATGTTGCCGGCGGCATCGGTCTGCGCGTAGTGGATACCCAGATCGGGAGTGTGCAGCCAACGACCACCGTCGCTGCGGGGCGTGGGGTCCTCGGTCACCTCGAAGCGGAGGTGCTCCCACCCGCGGATCGACGTCGCGAGAGCGGCACCGGTGCCGACGGGGCCGTCCCAGTAGAACTCCGCACGTCGTGCGCCGTCGAGGACGGGCTGGTCGGTCCAGTCGAAGTTCACCGCACGCCCGATAGCGCGACCCACCGCCCATTCGAGGTGCGGGCAGAGCGCGCGAGGCGCAGAGTGGATGAACACCACTCCGCGTGCGTAAGCCGTCGCCATGATCTCTCCGTTTCATCAGGTGCGTCTTCCCCAACGACCTGAACCACGAAGTGGCGAGAATATGCGGTTGTGGGCCCATTCTCGCCGAGATCTGCGGAAACCACAAGCATGTCATTCGACGACGAAGGCCCCGGCCATGACGACCGGGGCCTTCGGACCGCGAACGGTCGAGTCGGTGAGGTCAGGCCTCGCTCATGGCCTGCTTGACCTGCTGGCCCTTGGCGGCGTAGTACGCCGCGCGGGCAGCGTCCTTGCGCGCCTGCTCGGCGTAGCCGAACTCGAGCGTCTCCTGGTCGACCTCGTAGTTGGGCACGTCGTCGGTGCCGTGGTACTTCTCGATGTAGGCGTCGAGCTCGGGGCCCGAGGTCCACGACGTGATGAGGCAGTAGCGCGGCTCAGTGCCGTTGTGCGTGGCGGCGTGCCACAGGCGCTGGGTGTCGACGATGAGCTGAGCGCCGGCGGGGAGCGCGATGCGGTACTCGATGCTCGGGTCGGTGCGGTTCTCGCGCAGGACGAAGTAGCTGTCCTTGTCATCGGTGAGGTTGAAGAAGCCGCGGACCACCCAGCCGGTGCCGTCCGGGTTCAGACGGTTGTTGTCGTCCTGGTGGAGGTTGTAGAGGCAGTCTCCGTACGGGGTCGGTTGCAGCTCGATCACGCGGCAACGGCCGACGTTGGCGCCCGGCTCCTGCGCGCGACGCGTCAGGTTCGGGGCCTTCTCGGTCTGCGAGTCGATCCAGACGCCGTCCTTGTCGGTGCGCGGCGGCTTGTGGTTCCAGAACCCGTTGCACTCGATGTCGCCGAAGGCACTGGCGAGCGGCGCGAAGCGGGTGTCACCCGACGACTTCCAGTCGTTGTACTCGATGTCGAGCCATTCCTTGGGGTCGAGCTCCTGGTTGTAGCTGTCGAGGACGACGAATCCCTTTTCCTCGAGGGCAGCGGACTTGATGTAACCCATGATCGAGTCATGTTCCTTTCATCGGGGGCCAGCACGTTTTAACAGGCCCTGATAAGGCAAGCCTAACAGCGTCACCCGCGAGCCCTTCGGAGGTCCGCCGTGCATAACCGAATAGACTGATCGGGGCGCCCGGCGAGTCCTCGGCACCCGTCGCTACGGGAGGACGAGACACCAGCATGAGCACCGCGACCAACGTCGAGGCGACAGCAGTCAACACGATCGAGTGGCTCGCGGCGGGCACCACCACCATCGTCGTCCCCGTGTATCAGCGGCAGTATCGGTGGGACATCGGGGGATGCGAACGTCTCCTGTCCGACATCCGCGCGGTCGCCCGTGAAGACGACGCCCACCGTCACTTCATCGGTTCGATCCTGTCCGCCGAAGACGGCGCCTCAGCCGAGTCGGATCTGATCCTCATCGACGGGCAGCAGCGCATCACCACGCTCATGCTCCTGGTGGCGGCTCTGCATCACGCGGTCCGCGACACCGACCAGGCTCTGGCCGCGGCGCTCGAACGCGTGCTGGTGCGCTCCGATGCCCCCGGCCGCACGAAGCTGCGCCCGCACGACGCCTGGGCAGACCTGTACGAATCCGTGGTGCTCGACCGACGCGACGATGCCGACCGCGAATCGCGCTTCGACGACAACTACGCCTTCTTCCGCAGCCAGATCCACGTGGACGAGGTTCCGCTCATCTGGCGCGGGCTGCAGAAGCTCGAGCACGTGTCGATCACCCTCGGCGCCCAGGCGAACGCCCAGCAGATCTTCGAGAGCCTGAACTCGACGGGTGAGCCGTTGCGCGACCACGAGCTCATCCACAACTACATTCTCATGGGGTTGAGCCACGCTGAGCAGGTCGATGTCGAATCCCGCTTCTGGGTGCCCATCGAGCGGCACACCGGCGAGGCGATCGGCGCCTTCTGGAGGCACTACCTCGTGCTCGTCACCGGACGTGAGGTCGCGGCGAACGGCGAGCACGGCGTGTACAGCGCGTTCCGGCAGTCATTCCCCCGCGTCGATCTCTCCCATCTCCAGGCGGATGCGTCCGAGTGGCGGCACCACGCCGAGATCTACGGGATCCTGCTCGATCCGTCGCGGGAGCAGGACCCCGAGATCGCGCAGCAGCTGCGCCACGTCAACACGTTCGGCCGCTCCTCGTATCCGCTCGTGATGAGCGTCTACAGCGATCACGCGCGGGGCGTCATCGACCGCTCCGAGCTCATCGAGACATTGGAGTGGCTGCAGACCCTCTACCTTCGACGCGCACTGGTGAATCTGCCGACCGAGAGACTCGTCGCGAGGCTCTGCCGCGCGCGGCGCGACGGCCGGGACGCACTCGCACGTGCGTTCGCGCGCATCACCCCGTCCGACGAACGTGTGAGCGCCGTCCTGAAGTACAGCGAACTCCCCCACCCGGCCTACGTCCTCGGCAGGCTGGAGGGGGTCGACGACCTCGAGTCCTTCGACGTCGAGCACATCGTGCCTGTCGTGCCGGGTGACACGTGGTCCGGCGATGGCGAACGGCCCTGGATCGAGTACACCGAGGACGAGCAGAACAGCCACCGCGCCCTCGCCCCGACCCTCGGCAACCTGACCCTGCTCGAACAGCCCCTCACCGAGCGGGTGTTCGGCGCCTCGTTCCCCGTCAAGCGCACGGACGCCTACGCCCGCAGTTCCGTACCTGCCACGCGCGACCTCGCCGACGTCGACGCGTGGAACACGGCGGCGATCACTCGGCGCACGATCGCACTCACCGCCGACCTGATCCGCATCTGGGCGCGTCCCGCACTCCCGGAGATCGACGACGACGGCCTGACGCCGATCCTCGATGCCGTCCGCCGTCGCGGATGGCCGACGGGCTGGGAGCGGGAGTTCGACTACGTCGAGTACCGCGGTGAGCGCTGGGAGGTGCCCGACGTGAAGTACCTGTTCAACCGGGTCTTCCGTCGCGCCTGGACGGACACGAGGACCGCCGCGCTCGCGTACTGCGCCGCACACGGGGGCCCGATCTACCAGGACATGGCCTGGAAGGGCCAGTGGGACGAGCTCGACGAGGGCCATTTCCTCTACATGGGCTGGGATTCCAACTACATGATGACCGCTGTGCAGGGTGTGCTCGAGGAGTCGGGCATCGCCTCGGAGGTCTTCGTCAAGTACTCCTATATCGGAAATGTGATGTGAACATGAGCACCGTCATCCGCACGCTGCAGGATCTCACCGTCGAAGAGCACACGCTCACCGTCCCCCTGGTGTGGGGCGATCCCGCCGACCACCGCACGATCGACATCTTCGCGCGCGTCGTCGCCCGCGAAGGCGGAGAGTCCCTCCCCTACCTCGTCTTCCTGCAGGGCGGGCCGGGGCACGAGGCACCGCGCCCGTTCCACTCCTCGACGTCGCCGGCCTGGCTCGATGAAGCACTCGCCCACTACCGCCTGGTCCTTCTCGACCAGCGCGGGACCGGGCACTCCACCCCGGTCGGG
>NZ_JAGYWT010000430.1:0-2091 GCF_019279095.1 Microbacterium sp. BF1
GTAGGCGAGAGTGGAGGCCTCGCGCCCTTCATCCCCCGCGAGCAGGCCGATACCCTCGGCCGAGCCGTCCATCGCGGCCCCGTAGCCGCCCAGCCAGAAGCGCGTCACGACGCGGGTCAGTCGAGCAGGTCGTGACGGACGACGACCTGGTCGCGCTCGGGCCCGACGCCGATCACCGAGATACGCGTGTTGCTCATCTTCTCGAGCGCCAGCACGTAGTCCTGTGCGTTCTGCGGCAGGTCCTCGAAGGTGCGCGCGACGGAGATGTCTTCGCTCCAACCAGGGAAGTACTCCAGGATCGGCTTCGCGTGGTGGAAGTCGGTCTGGTTGACCGGCACCTCGTCGAATCGCTCGCCGTCGACGTCGTAGGCGACGCACACGGGGATCTGCTCGAGGCCCGTGAGGATGTCGAGCTTCGTGAGCACGAGGTCGGTGATGCCGTTGATGCGCGTGGCGTAGCGCGTGATGGGCGCGTCGTACCAGCCCACCCGGCGCGGACGACCGGTGGTGGTGCCGAACTCGAAGCCCTGCTTGCGCAGCCACTCGCCCTGCTCGTCGAACAGCTCGGTCGGGAACGGGCCGGAGCCCACGCGGGTCGTGTACGCCTTGACGATGCCGACGATGCGGTCGAGCGCACCGGGACCGACGCCGGAGCCCGTCGCAGCTCCTCCGGCTGTCGCCGAAGACGAGGTCACGAACGGGTAGGTGCCGTGGTCGATGTCGAGCATCGTGGCCTGGCCGCCCTCGAACACCACGACCTCGTCGCGGTCGAGAGCCTCGGCGATCAGGTAGCCCGTGTCGGCGACCATCGGCCGCAGCCGCTCGGCGTAGGAGAGCAGGTCTTCCACGATCTCGTCGCACGTGACCGCGCGGCGGTTGAAGACCTTCACCAGCAGATGGTTCTTCTGGTCGAGAGCGCCCTCGACCTTCTGGCGCAGGATGTTCTCGTCGAACAGGTCCTGCACCCGGATGCCGACACGGTTGATCTTGTCGGCGTACGCCGGGCCGATGCCGCGGCCGGTCGTGCCGATGTTGCGCTTGCCGAGGAACCGCTCCGTCACCTTGTCGAGCGTGCGGTGGTACTGCGTGATGATGTGCGCGTTGGCGCTGACCTTGAGTCGCGAGACGTCGATGCCGCGGGCGGCGAGCGCCTCCAGCTCGGAGAACAGCACCTCGAGGTCGATGACCACGCCGTTGCCGATCACCGGAGTGACGCCGGGCGACAGGATGCCGGAGGGCAGCAGGTGCAGCGCGTACTTCTCGTCGCCGACGACGACGGTGTGCCCGGCGTTGTTGCCGCCGTTGAACTTCACCACCCAGTCGGTGCGCTCACCGAGAAGATCGGTGGCCTTGCCCTTTCCTTCGTCGCCCCACTGCACGCCGACGATAACGATTCCTGGCATGGGTAACCCCCTGGCTTTCGCCGGGTTTGCACCGGCCGATGAGCTGGCCCTCTTCGGGCGGTCCCATCCTATCGAAGCGATTCGCAGCGCCCTCCCGTGAGGTGAGCGCAGCGGGCGTCGACCGGCGGAGTCGGCGGGAAAGCGACGGCGGATGGCGCTGCGGCGGCTCGCCCGATGTCGGACGCCACTGCCAGGATCGAAGGATGTCAGCAGCCGCATCCGGCGACCCCGGGATCCGCACCGATACCGGAGCGCCGAAGAAGCAGGGCGCACTCGTGCTCGCCGCCGCGCTGGTCACCGTGGTGCTGTGGGCTTCGGCCTTCATCGGCATCCGCGGCGCGGGCCCGCACTACGACCCTGGAGCTCTGGCACTGCTGCGCATGGCGGTAGGCACCGTCCCAGGCGTAGAGCAGCAGAGTGTCGCGGTCAGCTTTCGAGAGCCGGCGAAGCGCCTTCTTCAGCCGTCGAGCCAGCCGCTGGGCGTCGATACGCGCGCCCGCCTGCTCGATGAAGTCCGGGACGATCTGGGCCGCCAGGTCTGCAGACACCCCTTTCCACGCGGTGGCCTCCAGGCGCACGTGCTTGCGCATGAGCCGCGTCGCGATGCCCAGCAGCCACGGCCGGGCGTTCTGCACCGTGACGTCGTACGCCGAGCGTCGCTCGAAGGCCACCAGGAACGTCTCCGCCA
>NZ_JAGYWT010000431.1:0-2089 GCF_019279095.1 Microbacterium sp. BF1
CGGGGTGGGGATCGGCCTCGGGGTCGCCCAGGGACCGATCCCCACCCCGCGCAGCTCGCTCATCCGGCGGCGTCCTGGTCGTGGTCGGTGGTGAGGAGCTCGGTGAGCGTGTCCAGCACGTTCTCGGCACCGTCGCCGTCGGCCGTGAGGGTGACGTAGTCACCGTGCTCGATCGCCAGCGCGATGACCCCGAGGATGCTGGCGGCGTTGACGGCCTTGCCCGAATCCTTGGCGATCGTCACGGCGATGCCGGAGTCCTTGGCCGCCTGCGCGAAGAGCTTCGCGGGGCGCGCGTGCAGTCCGTGGGAGGAGCCGATCCGGACGGTGCGAGTGGCGGTCATGATGTTCCTTTCGGGGTTTCGCCGTCAGCGGCGAGGATCGATCGGGCGAAGACGAGGGTGCGTGAGCCGTCGAGGTCGGCGAAGACGTCGTCCGGCAGCACGGCGACCGGCGCGCTCGCCTGGTCGCGGATCGCGGCGAGGCGTTCGGCCAGGTGCGGGCCGACGAGGACGAGGTCGTGAGCGGAGCCGGCGACGGAGGACTCCATGCCCGCTGCCGTCTCCCAATCGAGACCGGCAGCGGCTGCCGCGCGGCGCAGCCGCTGTGCGACGAACGTGCTCGATGCGCCCGCACCGCACACCACGAGAATCCTCATCGATGCCCACCCTTCCTGAGAACAGTCTGGGAACCGCCGAGGGGTCGGCGCCAACACGTTCCTTTCCGCCCCTGCGGAACAGGCTCTTCCGCCCGCGAACGCAGGGCACCTGACATCATGGAGAACACGTCGAGACAGTGCGGTCAGCACGCGGGAAGGGGAGGACCATGTCGCGCCAGCGCCAGGACCAGCTCCTCGCGGCGCTGCTGCGTCAGGAGGGCTGGGCGACGGCCGCGAGCCTCGCCGACCTCATGGGGGTGACGCCGCGCAGCATCCGCTCCTATGTTGCGGCGCTGAACGCCCGCGCTCCCGGGGCTGCGGTGATCGAGTCGGGCCCTGCCGGCTATCGCGCCGGATCCGGTGCCCGTGGCGCGCTGCGGATGCGTCAGAGCGGAGAGTCCGCACCGCGCGACCGCCTGCACACGCTGGTGCGCCTCCTGCTCGACGAGCACGGAGGGATCGACGTGTTCGACACCGCCGAGGATCTGCACGTCAGCGAGGCGACGCTCGAGGCCGACCTGGTGCGCGTGCGCGGTCTGCTCGACGGGACGGATCTGGTGCTCGAGCGAGAGCGCGAGACCGTGCGGCTGCGAGGCAACGAGACGGCGCAGCGTCGTCTTCTGAGCAGACTCGCCCATGACGAGATGGATGACGCTTCCTTCCATCCGGAGACATTCCGCCGCGCGCTCTCCGGTTCCGCGGTCGCTGCGAGCGCGGTCGGACCCTTCAAGTCGTCACTGGTGCGCGAGCTCGGCGAGCTCGGCTACTACGTGAACGAGCTCGCGATCTCCGACGTGCTGCTGCACATCGCCATCGCGGCGGAGCGGGTCGCGGCGGGGCACACCCTGGAGTCGACCCCGGCGGGTACTCGTGAGGAGATCCCGCGCGTCGGAACCGTCATCGCCCGCCTCGCTTTCGAGCACTTCTCCGTGGCCCTCGGCGAGGGCGACAGCGGCCATCTCGCCTCCCTGGTCCTCACCCGCATCGTCGCGCCGGGAGAGGATGCGACGCGCGAGGTCGCGCGCAGCGGTGTGGATCCGGCCGTCGAGGCGGCCGTGCGCGCGGAGATCGCACGAGCTGCGGAAGACTTCCAGGTCGACCTCGTCGATGAGACGTTCGTCCTCCGCCTCGCGGTCCATGTGCAGAACCTGCTGCGGCGAGCCGAGGAGAGCGCCCTCACCCGCAACCCGCTCACCCGGTCGCTCAAGACCACCTACCCGATGATCTTCGAGGTGGCCGTCTCGATCGCGAGCGGCCTGCACGACCGCGTCGGCACGCCCATCCACGACGATGAGATCGCGTACATCGCGATGCACGTGGGCGGGCGCCTCGAACGCAGTCGGAAGGCGGAGTCGATCCTCACCGCCACGATCGTCTGCCCGGGGTATCACGAGCTGCACGAGCTGCTCCGCTCCAGCGTCGACCGCTCGCTGG
>NZ_JAGYWT010000432.1:0-2079 GCF_019279095.1 Microbacterium sp. BF1
CGCCTCACCCTCGTCCCCGACACCGGAGATGAGGTGACCGACCAGCCCGTCCTCGAACTCAGCGCCTAACCGAAACCAACAGCAGAAGGATCACCGACCGCTACACCACTCGCCGGGGCTTGACCCGACGCGAGCGTCCGGACAAGTTCGAGAGCCGTCATCCCTCCGGGAACATCTCGGTTCTCTGCTAGCGAGTGCGACCAATCCGCGCCGTTGTCGAGTTCGAGATGGAGTCTCCTCACAGCCTCGCGCGCGCCTATGGCTTACCTCCACGATCAGGAGCAACACGCGAATCGGCGTGAGGTCCGCGTGCACCACTTCCGAAGCGTGCGACGTGACGAGAACTCAGCTCCGAGAGTCTGAGTTCTCGAAAGGAACTGTCAGTCGTCTGAGCCCGCAGTCTCATGTGAGTGGCTCAGAAGAGGTCAGTGGCGTATCGCCCGGTCTGGCTGAGTTCGGTGAGCCAGTTGGGTCCGTGGACGTCCTGGCCGATCCGGGTCAGGGTCTCCTCGACCGCTGGCCCCATGCCGGTGACGTCACCGCACACATACACGTGCGCGCCCTGCTCGATGAGGTCGAGGATGCTGTCTCGTTCGGCCCAGAGCCGGTGCTGGACGTAGCGGACCTCGCCGTCGGGCTTGCGTGAGTATGCCCGGTGCACGCGCAGCGTCCCGGCAGCCTCGTAGGTGGCGAACTCTTCGGCGTAGAGGTCGTCCCAGTCGGGGTGCTGGCAGCCGAAGAACAGCACCGTCTCACCCGCCGGTTCGCCGCCGGTGGCGCGAGCATGACGAGCGTTGATGAAGCCGCGGAACGGGGCGATGCCGGAGCCAGCGGCGATCATGATCGCCGGGATCGAGTTCTGGGCTGGGGGCCGGAAGTGCTCGGTCGGCGAAGCGAGGGTGACGGTGAGCCGGTCGCCGGGCTGGACGCGCTGAAGGTAGCTGGAGGCCGCGCCTCGGTAGGTGCCCGTCCCCGAGAGTGCGGGGCCCTCGATGACTGAGACGGTCAGTGCTACTTCGGTCTGGGTTTCGGCGGCGGAGCTGATCGAGTACTGCCGTGCCCTGGGGGCGGGGAGTCGTTCGATCACCCAGGCCAGGTCGACCTCGCAGGAGGCGAACATCTCCAGCAGGTCCAGCAGTGAGAACCGGCGCTGCCTGATGGTGTCCGCCTGTTCAGGGGAGGCCAGCTTTTCGAGTTCTGCGCGCTCGGGAGGGCAGCGTGTCGTCTCGGCGAGCGAGGCGAGTACCCCCTGCGTGGCTGGGGCGGTCAGGTCGACGTGGCGGGTCAGCAGGTCATCGACCCGCACCGGCACTCCGACGGGGATGCGTCCGCTGGGGGCGTCGGAGTCGATGGTCACCAACTCGTCGCCTGGCAGTGCCAGGCGGGTGAGCATGCGGGTGACGAGTTCGGGGTGGTTCTGCGGCAGCACCGAGAGGTAGTCGCCGGTGCGATACGTCATGCCCTCGGGCAGGCGGAGTTCGAGGTGCCGCTTGGAGCGGGGCGAGTCGCCGCGGACTAGCTCGCGGTTCTCCAGCACGATCGCGGTGGCCTCCTCACGATGGGCGGCGGGCTGGCTGGTGGAGGCGATCCGGTAGCGGGGGCCTGTCGGGGCGGTGTCCTCGATCTGGTAGTGCTCGGACAGTTCGGGCCACAACGGCTGGTACCAGCGTTCCCAGTCGCCGAAGAAGTCGGTGCGGGCATCGGTGGCACCGCGTTCACGAATCCTCGTGGCCCCGGCAGCAGTCATGGCGTCGTCGATGAGGGTGGGGACGCGCTGGTAGGTGGCGGCCCAGTCCAGGCTCCCGCAGCCCAGCACCAGGTATTCAACACCGCTCAGGTCCGGGCCGGTGGTGGTGAGCCAGTCGACGAAGCGCTTCGCATTGTCGGGTGGGGTGCCGTTGTAGGAGGAGGTCACGATGACGACCGGCCCGGCCGTGGGCAGGTCCGCGGTGGCCTCATCGAGGGAGGCCACTCGGGTGTGCCAGCCACGGGCGGCCCCATCGCCGGCGATGGTGCGGGCCAAGCCCTCACTGCTGCCCCCGTTGGAGCCGTAAAGCACCAGCATCGGCGTGCCGTGCG
>NZ_JAGYWT010000433.1:0-2077 GCF_019279095.1 Microbacterium sp. BF1
GGCTACGAGCGACCGCGACAACGTCCTCGCGGAACTCTCTGGGATAGGGACCAGGCATGATGACATCCTCCCCGCCAGCGCCTCCCGGCACTAACGATCAGTTGTCACCAATTCCTTCCTCACGCCCGAAGATCTTCAGCGATGGGATGAAGCGAATCGCCTGCATCCCCTTCGTGCGAAACCTGATCGAGTACAGCCGAGGCACGGACGACGACGATTACCTGAAGCTCACCTCTCTTCTCCACCATAAGACCGACACCGCGTCCATCACCCAGGCCGAGCTCGACACCATCTTCAGGAATGCGCTGGCGGGCCTGCCCGACCAGTCATGGGCAGATCCGGATGAGCCGGTCATCGACATGATCTACCGCGAAGCGGATGCCTGCCTTGAAGCAGATGAGGGTGTGAACTTCGCCAACAAGATCGTCCTGTCGATGGCCGTGAGGCTTCGTTCGGAGTCGTACATGCTTGGTCGGATCAACGACCCGGCGACCACCGACGCAATCACCAAGAACCAGAACTGGGAACTCTTCAAGCTGTTCGATCAGCGCGGAGTTGGTAGCGCCGCAGAGCTTGCACACCTGCGCTCGGTGTTGCTCATGACTCCCGAGAATCTCCACATCAACTCGTTCATGTACGAGCCGATCATCGACATGTCAGATGGTTCGCTCCGCGCCCTGTACACAACGATCTCCGGGCTCGACGAATCGAGGGAGTGAGCGACGCGCGTTCGTCCACCAGCGCGCTTAGGCTGCGATCTCAGCCCGTCTCGGACGATCCTCGACAGTATGCATGTCGGCGAGGAAACGCGGTTAGATCGCGTATCCCTCGACAGGGCCGTCAGTGTTCGGCTTCCATCCCAGCGCGGGGGCTACATGCTTCGCGAAGGACTCCAAGATATGTACACAATAAGCAACTCCCAATTGGTTCGGGATCGTCAGCATCAGGGTGTCCGCGGCCATCACCGCCTCGTCCTGTCGAAGCTGCTCGATCAGCACGTCGGGCTCGGCCGCATAGGTCTTGCCGAACGTGGAGCGGAACCCGTCGATGATGCCGATCTGATCGGCGTTCTCCTCGCTCCGAAGGCCGAAGTAGGCGCGGTCCATGTCGGAGACCAGCGGGAACACACTGCGGCTGACCGAGACCCGCGGGGTGCCGGTGTGCCCGGCCTCCTTGTATGCGGACCGGAAGAGGTCGATCTGCTCACGCTGCAGTTCGTGGAACGGCTGCCCCGTGGCCTCGGTGACGAGGGTCGAGCTCATCATGTTGAGACCCTTGCGACCCGTCTCGATCGCGGTCGGGCGCGAACCCGATCCCCACCAGATGTGATCGCGGAGTGTCGGCGACTGCGGCTCGATCGCGAGATAGCGCCCAGCCCCCACCATGCGCGGGTCGCCGGGGGCGATTCCCTCCCCGTCGATCGCACGCAGGAACAGGTCGAACTTCTCCCGGGCGATGACGCTTCCGCGCTCGGCGTCTTCCTCATCGACGTAGCCGAACGTCTCGTATCCGCGCAGAGCCGTCTCGGGTGAACCACGGCTCACGCCGAGCGCGATGCGACCGTCGGAGATCAGGTCGAGAGCGGCCGCCTCCTCCGCGAACTGGAACGGGTTCTCGTAGCGCATGTCGATCACGCCCGTGCCGACCTCGATGCGCTTCGTGCGCGCCGCCATGGCCGCCAGCAGCGGCATCGGCGAGGCGGCCTGACGCGCCCAGTGGTGCACGCGCACGTAGGCGCCGTTCACACCGATCTCGTCGGCGCCCTCGGCGATCTCGATGGTCTGCTTCAGCATGTCGCCCGCCGTGCGGGTCGCTGAGCCGGGCACATCCGCGTAGTGCCCGAAGGAGAGGAATCCGAAAGCCTTCATGATCCATTCCAACGCATAGATCTGGGGACTATTCCCCCGGCACCAGAATGCCGTCGAGCACCAGGGAGCGAGATCGGAAGAGCCCACGACCGAGCCGTCCCGATAGGTCGGCGGAGTCTCGATGTCCATCGTCACGGTGATCGGCGTGTCCGACCAGGTGAAGATCGATGCCGCCTCTCCGATGACCAGTCGCGCGGTGTCGCCCCACG
>NZ_JAGYWT010000434.1:0-2074 GCF_019279095.1 Microbacterium sp. BF1
CTACGGCGTCGTTCTCGCGCTCGGTGATGATGTGCCAGGCGCAGCCGGGGCACACGGCCTGATAGCGGCCGCCGCCGGGCAGCGGGTCGGCGGTGTGGTCGTGGTCGGATTCTTTGCACCAGGCGTCGGCGTAGAACATGTGCAGCTCGTGGCCGTCGTCGGTCGCGGCGCGCTCGCCTTGGTTGTAGCTGTTGCGGTGCCACATGTGGGAGCGGGGGATGCATCCGAAGCCGCCGAACTCGGCGCGGTAGCGGTCGAATGCTGCATCCAGCTCGGCGGGGCTGTAGTAGCTCGTCGTGTAGGCCAGGGGCGCGCCGTCCCATGCGGTCGCGGCGACGGCCTCGCGCTCGAACTCGGCCAGGTCGAACAGGGTTTCCGCGGTCATCGTTCCTTCTCCTCTAACGGTCTTGACGGCAATAGAGTTATTGCCGCTCAGGCGGCGACGGTCTCGGGCTGCTCGGTGAGCGCGTCGGCCAGGGCGTGAGCTGCGCGCAGCACGTTTGCCGCGGTGGCCTTGATCGTCTCGGCGTCGCAGTTGCTCCACCCGGCGACGTAGCCGACGCTGTAGGCGCTGGTGTCGAGTCCGAGAATCCCGGCGACGACGTAGGCGACGCTCTCGGCCTCGGTTTCCTTGGTGCCGCGGTGCTCGACGTACTCGGCGTGATCTTCCTCAGCGTGCAGGATGACGTGCGCGGCCTCGTGAAGTCCGGTCTTTGCGGCCTGGGCGGGGGAGAGGTCGGAATCGAGCACGACGCGACGGCCCTCGGGGTCGGTGTAGCCGTGTGCGCCTCCGGGGATGCTCTCGCGCTCGACGGTCCAGCCCTTGCCGGTGAGGTAGTCGGCCACGGCGTCGAAGATGCCCGCGGGGTCGTCTCCGGTCAGCGGCCGCGCGATGTCGGTCGGGTCGCCCGCCTCGGGGTCGATGAGGTCGGTCTGTCCCATGTCGAACACGGACACCGGGAAGAACAGCGTTCGGCGCTGCTCCTCGTCCTCGCCGGTCTTGGGGTTCTCGACCGTCTCGCGCACGTCGCGGCCGCCGAAGATGCGGATTCCGCGCTCACCCTTGCGCACCTGGCGGTTGAGCTTCTGCCACGTCCGGTAACCGGCGACGTGGGACGCCTCGGGGCACTGGCCGAAGATCAACAACAGGTTGTTGATGCTGTAGCGGTGGAATGCCTTCGTGAAGTCCAGGAACCGCGCCCACGCCTCCGACTCGCGCAGCGCCTCGACCTGCTCCGCGATCGTGGCTTGCAGCTCCTCGGCCTCGGCGCGACGCTGCTCGGGGGTCTTGGTGGTCTTGACGTTGCGTGCCATGTTCGGAACCTTCCGTGCCGGTAATAGGGTTATTTCCCTGCTCATCCCCTCCACGTTTTTTTGCCGTGAAGGCGGTTTACCGCCGCTAGGGAGGATGCCCGGAGCACAACCCGTAGGGCGGTGGGGGAGAGAGTTTCGGCGCGAAATAAGGGAGCGCAGCGACCGCGTGCCGAAAGTCTCGGAGGAGCCGGCGGCGCAGCCGCTTGGGTGGAGGGTTGACGACCGTATGCTGCCGAAGGCTTCACGGCAAAAGAACGGGCCGTAGGCCCTGACAGTGCCGGCGACGCCGGCTCGACCAGCGAGCCCGTGGGCTCGCCTCCGCGCAGCGGATCGGCTCTACGCGACGCGGCGCTGCGGGGTGTCGAGCTGCTTCGTGGCCGGGCCGTCGCAGTATCGGCACCGGATGCCGACGGTCATTCCGTGGGAGCAATAGCCGGGGTCGATCCACTCGCCCTCGGCGGTGTCGATCGCGGGGCTATCGTCGACGAGGGTTCTCGAGCGGAGATCTCCGTCGGCGTCGCGCTCGTAGGGGCGTACGGCTGTTCCATCGCGCTCCTCGATGATGATCCGTCGAGCTGCGGCGTAGTCCAGCCGGCCATCGGCTCGGCGCGGGTGCGGGCCGTAGGCGTGGGTGCCGTCCTCGGGGACGAGGGAGAGTTGACCGCGGCTCGGTCGACGTCGCGCGTCGGGTCGACGCGGTGCGCGCATCCACGCCTCCTCGGCCTTCCACCAGGCCCATGCTTCGCGCTCGACGCGGTAG
>NZ_JAGYWT010000435.1:0-2069 GCF_019279095.1 Microbacterium sp. BF1
GTCAGCCAGGTTGCCGGGGGCGTTATGAGTGCCATGGAGCGTACCCGATCTGGAAACTGCGTTGCCGTGGCGAGTGCGAGCCGAGTTCCCGCCGAGTGGGCAACGAGGTCTATCGATTCGAGACCGACGAGTACCGGTCTCGTCCGCGCTGAGATCATCCCTCCAGCTCACGCAGTCGCGCGCAGCTGGCGCAGACGAGACCGGTACTCGTCGGTCTTCGCCTTGATCATCGCCAGGTCAGACCCGCGCACGCCGTTCACGTCCTGCCACAGGGCGATGTGCGCGGCCGTGGCCGCCTCGCGCTCGGCGGCTGTTTCAGCGTGGTCCGAGAGCCAGATGTACTCGCCGCGCAACTCCGTCGCGGTCTCGCGCATGATGTCGTAGACCATCGGGTCGAAATCCACGATCTCGGGGGCGACTGCCGTCTTAGCCATGAGATCCCCTTCCGTCTACCTCTCCAGCATACGCCGCCCCTCCGACACGCGCCCGCGAGAGCCGTCGCGCGCGTTGACACGTAGGTGTCAACTCTCGCTTGGAGTGCGTCCTTCGACCTCCACCACGGGAACCTCAGGGCGCGCACCTGGCAGCGTCCCGTATTCTCTGCCGTCGATATTCGGCTGTGGGGCGCGTAACCTCGGGAGTGTCGGCCTGGACCCTGCTGACGGCAACGGGTCTGGCCGCTAAGTCTTCCAGGCCCGTTGTGCTGTCTGGCGCGGTGCTCTGATCTAGCTCGCCTGCAATCTCTATAGCTAGGGCGTCATGTCGTACGGGCTTGCGCGGTGTCCGCTTCGTCAGGGAGCCCCGCGGGAGGACGCGATCATCGCGGAGTGGATGTCATCGAGGTCGCCGGTGACTGCGGCGACCTTGAGCGTGTCCGACTCGGACTGCAGCGACCGCAGCTCGTCGATGGCACCGGTGACGCTGCTCGCGAAGGCGGTGTCGTCGGTGGCCTTCGCCGATGCGGGGGCGGGCGCTGAGAGCGTGAACCCGGAGGAGACGGCTTCGATGCCGGCGAGCGAGGCCATCGGCTGCGTCCGATCTGCAGGGCGGATTCGTAGGAGTTGCGTGCGCGGTCCACGATGGCCGCACTGGCCTGGTAGCCGCGCTGGGCGAGGATGAGCTGGCTCATCTGGTCACCCAGATCGATATCGGGGTAGCGCACGTAGCCGTCCGCGTCCGCGAGGGGATGGTCGGGCTGGTGCACGAGGCGTCCCTGCGCGCTGCCCTGCGCGGTGCCGGCCACGTAGACGCCGGGCGACTGATCGCTCGTCTGGGCGAGGATGTACCGGGCACGGAACGCCGCACCGTCGCTCGGAGCGGCGGTGTTGATGTTGGCGATGTTGTCGCTGATGGCGTCGAGCCACTTGCGGTGCACCGTCAGTCCGGTGCCGGCGATGCCGATCGCATCGAAGGTCATGAGGTCCTCATCGCGGTGCGCATCGATGTGAACGAGCCGTTCACGGCCTGCGTCGCGAACTGGTAGCGCAGCATCGTGTCGATGCTGGAAAGCGTCTCGGTGTCGAGGTTGACGTTGTTGCCGTTCAGGCGCGTGGGCTCGAGCGAGGTGCCGACCGTCGCGCCGACCCGACCGTCGCCCGCATCGATCGAGCGTGCGAGCGCCTCTTCGAACTGCACACGCTTGGCGTGGTAGTTCGGAGTGTTGATGTTGGCGATGTTGTCGGAGATCGCGCGCTGGCGCTGCGCGAGGCTGTCGAGCGCGCTCGTCAGCGCGTTGATGGTCACAGAATCGAAAACGAACCGGCTCCCCGTGTGTGGCTGGTGTGGCCGATCCATGGCCGAGTCTTGCGAGCCATCCGTGCTCTCCCTGCTCTATCGGTTAGAGCGTTGTAAGCCGGGAAGCTCGCGCCGCGTCAGCGACGCCGGTCACGTTGTGAGCCAACGCGTTCTACATCCGCGGGTCGGGCGCCGCATTAGAGAACGCCCGCCGCACGCTGGAGGCCCCAACCCCCAGTACGCGTCCGATGCTCTCCCAGCTCTGGTGCTCGGCTCGCATCCGTTCGGCGGTCGCGATCCGCTCGGGCGTCATCACGCTCGGGCGGCCGCCGACG
>NZ_JAGYWT010000436.1:0-2068 GCF_019279095.1 Microbacterium sp. BF1
GGGAGGGCCAGGAGAATCGCTTCGAGGGCGGCGGCCTGAGAGATTCCCAGTGCGTCCGCGGTGTCGATGACGATCTTCTTGGCCGGCTCCACGACGGGAGCGAAAATGACCGGGTTTCCGACCGCGCACACCCGTCCGCGCGTGCTGGCGCTCGACGAACCCACCTTCGGACAGGATCGCGCAAGGGCCGCCGAGCTCCTCAATCTGCTGCAGAACCTGCGTGCGGAGGGCACGACGATCGTGATCGTCACGCATGACCTCCAGCTCGTGGCCGAGCACGCCACTCACGTCGTCGTCCTCGCCGATGGTCGGGTGCGGGCGGTCGGGCCCACCGCCGCTCTTCTGCAGGACGAGCAGCTGTTCGCCGCGGCGGGACTGCGCCTGCCGGCCCTGCAGCGCGTGCTGACCTCCGCCGGGCTCGGAGCGACATCGTGACCACGGCGACGTTCGACCCTTACGCACGGATGACGGCGACATCGCGGCGACAGTTCCTGTACGCGCTGAACCCGCTCGCGAAGATCGCCGGATTCGCGCCGGCGATGGTGCTGCTGGTCTTCGTGCGGGATCTGGCCACCCCTGTCGCCTTCCTGGTGCTCGCCTACGCCCTGATCCTGGTCGGCGCACGCCTGACGGGCAGACTCCTCGCCCTGCTGCTGCTCGGGCTCCCCGCCGGCATGCTGCTGATCGGTGTCGGCTTCTCGCTGTGGGTCGATGCCGGCCTCGTCGCCGGCAGTACCCCCGTCCTGCAGATCGGCGACTGGACGCTCTACAGCGGGGCCCTGCTGATCGGTTTCGCGACCGCGCTGCGGCTCGGCTCCATCGTCGCGCTCGCGCTCGTCGGCGGACTCACCACCAGCGGCCCCGATCTCGTGCGGGCCAGTGTGCAGCAGCTGCGGGTTCCCTACCGGATCGGCTACACGGCCCTGGCCGCGTTCCGGTTCGTGCCGCGGTTCGGCCATGAGCTGTCGGTGATCAGGGCCGCTCATCGGGTGCGCGGGTATCACGGCGGACGCGGACCCTTCGCGCGCATCGCTCGGGGGTGGGGGTACATCGTGCCGCTGCTGGCCGGGGCCATCCGTCACGCAGAGCGCGTGGCACTCGCGATGGACTCGCGTGCATTCGGTGCGCACTCGACGCGCACAGAACGACACCTCGTCCCGTTCCGCACACGGGACACCGTCTTCACCGTCGCGACCCTGCTGGCGTCGGCGGCGATCTTCGTCGTGTCCTTCCCCTGGCAGCTTCCCTGAAAGGCGCATCGTGGCCTACAGCAAGATGGTCAAACCCGAGTCGGCCGATCTCATCCACCTGGTCGTGCTGCGCACGCAACGGCTGTCGACGCACTGGATCCGTGTGACGCTCGGCGGCGGCGAGATCGAGAAGTTCCGCCCGATGGGGTTCGACCAGTGGTTCCGGCTGTTCCTCCCGATCGGGGGTGATGCGGGCCTGGAGCGGGTGCCGGCGAAGGCGAACAAGGTGTTCGGGTATCTGAAGTTCCTGCGCATCCCCGACGGCGAGCGTCCGGTGATGCGCAACTACAGCGTGCGGGCATTCCGCCCGGCGACCGCGGATGCCGGCGCCGAGATCGACGTGGACTTCGTGCTGCACGGATCGGCGGCCGACGGTACCGCCGGACCGGCCTCGCGGTGGGCCGAGACCTGCCGGCCGGGCGAGCATGTTCTGATCATCGACGAGGGGCTCACGTTCAATCCGCAGCGCAGCGTGGATCGCGTCGTGCTCGTCGGCGATGAGACCGCCCTGCCCGCGATCGCCTCGATCTGTGCCTCGCTTCCGGCCGGCGCCGTCGGTACCGCGATCGTGGAGACGCCGAGCGAGGAGGATGCGCTGGAGTTCGCGCATCCCTCGGGCATCGAGGTCGTGCGGATCGTGCGTCCGCACGGCGTCGCTCCCGGTTCGCTGGCTCTGGACGCTCTCGCCCGTGCCACTCTGCCGGAGGCCCCGTTCCACGCCTATGCGGCGGGCGAGCAGGCGCTCGCCTCCGGCGCCCGCAAGCACCTCGTCGGCGAGCGCGGGGTGGACAAGAACGCTGTGAGCTTCTGCGGGTACT
>NZ_JAGYWT010000437.1:0-2066 GCF_019279095.1 Microbacterium sp. BF1
TGGGGCGAGTTCGTGCCGTTCCTGAAGTTCCCGCCGGAGATCAGACGCCTCATCTATACGACCAATGGGATCGAGTCGCTCAATGCCAGGTTCCGGCAGGCCACGAGACGCCGCGGGCACTTCCCCACCGGAGAGGTGCTCTCGTCGTCGACGTCGAAGCAGGACGTGACGTCTGCCGCGATCGATCTGCGCGCCCGCGTCGATTCCACGAAGGCATCGGTCGAGCGGCTCACGCAGCTCATGGCGCAATCGGGAAGCGTGTCCGAGCTGATCGAGGCCGAGGTCGCACTGACCGACCGCCAGGCCCAGCTCGAATCCTACGAACAGCAGCTCGCCGCTCTCGACGACCAGGTCGCGATGTCTTCCCTGCAGGTGCAGCTGACGAAGGCGAGCGCACCGACGACCGCCGACCCGGCCGGCTTCGGCGACGGCCTGCTGGCCGGCTGGAACGGTCTCGTGGTGTCGCTGAACGCACTGGTCATCGCCCTCGGCTTTATCCTCCCGTGGCTCGCACTCGCCGGGGTGGTCGTGCTCCTCGTCTGGCTCCTGCGCCGGACGCGTCGCAACCGCCGTGACGCCGCGGGATCCTCAAGCGGGACATCCGACGAAGAGAACTGACGCCGCCCCGTAGGAGAAGGCTCGCCCGGATGCCTCCGGGCGAGCCTTCTCGTTGATATTCCGAGGTATACAAGAAGTCTTGTGCGTCTGTCACCTCGGGACTAGCGTCTTCTCCCGTGGAAGACATCTCTGTGATCACCGCCGTGCATCACCCGCTGCGCCGCCGCATCTACGATTACCTGCTCCTGTACGGCACGGCACAGGTCACCGCGATCGCCCGCGCACTCGACAGTCAGGTCGGCAGCATCAGCCATCATCTGCGGATGCTGGAGCGCGCAGGCGTCGTCGAACGCGCACCGGATCCCGCCGGTGACAAGCGCACCAGCTGGTGGAAGGTGGCTCGACGCGGGTTGACCTGGTCGACCGACGACTACGCGGACTCCCCCGCCGATGCCCTGCTCGCGCGCGAAGCCCAGCGGCAGGGCATCCGGATGCAGATAGACCGGCTGCAGCGCTGGCACCGCAGTCGCCGAGACCCCGCGTACGCGGGATACGACGGCTCGAACACGGAGACGACCGCCTGGGCGTCGCCCGACGAGCTGCGCGACCTCTCCGCGCGGATCCTCGGGACGATCCGCGAGTGGCAGGAGGGCATCGACCTCGACGACGGTCAGGAGCGCGTCCCCGTCTTCGTCTTCGCGCACGCCTTCCCCACGGAGCCGTGATGGCGACGGTCAGCGATCCCGTCGAGGTGACCGCGCCTCCTGCGTTCCGCCGGGACCACCTCGCGCATGCATGGATCGGTGTGAAGGCGCTCTCCGATGCCGGTGACGCCCTGTGGACGATCGCCCTCGCCTGGACAGCCGTGCAGGTCGCCTCCCCCGCGGTCGCCGGGCTGATCGTCGCCGCAGGAACGGTGCCCCGCGCGGTGATCCTCCTGTTCGGAGGAGTGATCGCCGACCGTGCGGACGCCCGCCGCATCATGCTCGCGTTCAACGTGCTCCGGGTCGGTGTCCTGGTCGCCGTGGCCGTGTGGGTGCTCACGACACCGCCCTCGGTCGCGGTCCTCCTCCTCGCCGCCATCGCGTTCGGGGTATGCGATGCGTTCTACGAACCGTCAGCCGGCACGATCGCCCGCCAGCTGGTCAGAGCCGCCGATCTTCCGGCCTACGGAGCTGCGGCCCAGACGGCGTCACGCCTGGGGACCATGGGAGGTGCAGCGATAGGCGGGTTCGTCATGGCGCACGCAGGCCTTGCCGCAAGCGCGTCGGTGAACGCCCTGACCTTCACCGTGGTGGTCGCCTTCATCGCGATCTGGCTGCGCCCGCGCTTCCGCCTCGCCCGCGCGGAGAAGGAGTCCGCGCTGCGCGGCATCGCCCGCGGGTTCACCCATCTCTCCGTGAACCCCACGACCCGCACGCTCGTGATCGCACTGTCGGGGTTGAATCTGGCGGTCGGCCCGGCGATCGGGCTCGGACTCGCCCTCCGTGCTCACGACGAGGGGTGGG
>NZ_JAGYWT010000438.1:0-2059 GCF_019279095.1 Microbacterium sp. BF1
CCAGGCGCAGCGGAACTCGGGCTCGTCGCGGAAGAAGGCGAGATCGTCTTCGCTGCGGCCGTCGTACGAGCCGGCATAGTGCAGGAAGGAGCGTGCGTGGCCGAGCAGGTCGAGCGCGATGTTGCCCTCGCCGGAGTGAACATCGACCCCGGCAACGGAGCAGAGGCAGCCCAGTGCGCGAACCCGATCGGCAATAACGGCAACTTCCCGCCCGGAAGGCGTTGTTCATCGCGATCAGACTGGCGACGGCGTCACCGCGCAGGGTGTAGTTCGACGCCCACGAGATGGGAGCGAGCAGGCTCTCGTCGATGCGGCCGTTCTCGAAACCGCCCCACTGGCCGGGGGGATTCTTCCCGGGCGGGAAGTTGCCGTTATTGCCGATCGGGTTCGCGCACTGGGCTGCCTCTGCTCCGTTGCCGGGGTCGATGTTCACTCCGGCGAGGGCGGCGACGACGTCGACGGCGTCCTCATAGAACTTCTCGTAGTGGTACGGGTCGTCGTTGCCCTGCACCTTGTGGGCGGCAATGCTCGGCTCCATCGATTCCCACCCGGCGACCTCTGCCAGCCGGGTCAGGAAGGTGCGGGATGCCGTCGCCGGATCCGTGACTTCCTCCCAGGTTCCCCACCCTTGGGACACCTGCTGCTGGAAGAGACCGCCACCGTCCGCGATAGAGCCGTCCGGGTTGGTGGCGTCGTCGTCGTGGTTGAGGTTGATCAGCGACGATTCGCCCATAGCAGTCATCACGCCGATGACCTGCGCCTTGACGGGCAGCTTCAGCTCCGTGGCGGCGTTCATGATGATCGCCGCGTTGACCAGCTGCTCGCCCTTCCAGATGCCGACCTCGTCGACGGGCAGGTTCTCGATGTTCACCTCGTAGTCGATCGTGGGGAACTTCCCTCCGGGGAGGGAAGAGCACGACGTGGCGATGAGGACGAAGATCGCGATGAGCGGGATGCAGATGACACCGCAAACGGCGGCGGCTGCGCCCTTCATCCCAGATCCGCCGGGGGAGTGAGGCGGTCCACGAACCAGGATGGCGTGCCGTTCCCGTGTCCGTCTCCCTGACGGATGAGTTCGATCGTGTACTGGCCGACGTCGGTGGGCACGAGCACGCTCATCTGATTGAAGTTCGGGGCACTGGCGACGACACCGGGGCCCGTGACCTGGGAGGGGCGAACCCTGGCGGGGTTTGTGCCCTCGTAGGCCAGCAGGGCGTCGTTGGTGAGCATGGGAGAGAGCTCGGCCCACCACTCGTCATAGGAGCGGTTGTGGTTCGCGAAGCTGGTCATGGCTTCCTCAGCCACCCGCACCCCGTCATCGAGCGCGTCCGGGGCGATGGTGCTAGTGGGAGCGGGCTGGACCGTCGCCGTGTCCGTAGGTGACGGACTGGGGTTAGGAGTGGGCGCCGTGTCCGTGCATGCCGTTAGCGTGAGCATGAGGCCGATGGCGACCGTGCTGACTCGAAGCACTTTCGACTTCCGCGTCATATTCTGCGAGTTTCGGCGTCTATAAGATGACGGTTTCGTCATTTTCCCACCCCCCGTATCTGACTCACCCTTGATACTATAGGATCGCATTAGATCCTGTACACGAGGGGGGCTTCGATGACAGATACACCGACGACCCGCGTTAACCCGTTCCATCGGGTGCGCGGCGCCGAGCAGAGCGACGCCGATGTCGACCAGCTGCGCGGCGAGGAACTCGTGGGTCCGCCGACGCCAGAGTCTGCGCCGTCGGTTCCGCATCCGCTCGAGCAGGTCTTCCCGACGATCCCCGAGGCACCTGGTGCGCTCGTGTATGTCATCGCACTGCACGGCGGCGCGGGAGCCTCGACGATCGCGGGCCTGATCCGTGAACAGGCTGCGGATCTGCCGGGGGAGGCCGCCCGCGAAGGACACCGGGCCTGGCCCGTCTCCTCGTATCCCGGTATGCCGATGAACGTTCTCGCTGTGGCACGCACTCACTATCACGGCCTCCAGACGGCAGAGAGATTCGCACTGGCCTGGGCTGCGGGGGAGTACCGGGACAGCCGGCTGCTGGGAATCGTGCTCGTCGACG
>NZ_JAGYWT010000439.1:0-2047 GCF_019279095.1 Microbacterium sp. BF1
CTACCACCGCCGGAGGCGCCAACTCCGCCTGGGCCGTTTGACGCCCATCGAGTTCGAGACCATCATGAACACGACCGCCGCACTGGCGGCGTGACTACAACCTGTCACCTATTCGTGCAGCAGTCCCGGTACGACCTCCACCTCTGCGGTCGCATGTGGGCCATTACACGAAAGCAACCGCTCTGTAGCACGGCCGTAACATGATTGTTGAACAATCGGGTTCTATCCGTTCTACACTGGGGGTCACCCGACACCCACCAACGACGATGGGAATCCCCCCGCATGTCTGAGCAGACCACCGCCTCCCTCTCCCCGGAGGACGAGGCCCGCCTCTCGTCCGTCAAGAAGCGCGCGGGCCGCAGTGCCGTCATCGGCGCGATCTTCCTCATGGCCACCAGCGCCATCGGCCCCGGCTTCATCACGCAGACCGCCACGTTCACGGCGACGATGGGGGCGGCCTTCGCGTTCGCAATCCTCATCTCGATCCTCGTAGACATCGCGGTGCAGCTGAACGTCTGGCGCATGATCACCTCGTCGGGCAAACGCGCCGGCGAACTCGCCAACAGCGCCATCCCCTTCTCCGGGCACCTGATCGCCGTGCTCGTCGTGATCGGCGGGCTGGCGTTCAACATCGGCAACATCGCCGGTGGTGGGCTCGGACTGAACGCTCTGCTGGGAATCGACACCAAGCTCGGCGGCATCGTCACCGCGGCCCTCGCGATCATCATCTTCCTCGTGAAGAAGGCGGGACCGGTGATGGACGTCGTGCTGGTCGTGCTCGGCATCGGCATGATCGTCATGACCGTGGTCGTGGCCGTCATCGCGCAGCCGCCGATCGGCGGGGCCCTGCGCCAGACGTTCGCGCCGGATGAACTGAACTTCGCCACCATCACGACCATCGTCGGCGGAACCGTCGGCGGGTACATCACCTACTCCGGCGCCCACCGCTACCTCGACTCCGGCCACACCGGACCGGAGCACGCCCGCTCCGTGATGCGCGCGGCGACCAACGGCATCCTCGTCACCGGCGTCATGCGCTACGTGCTGTTCCTCGCGATCCTCGGGGTTGTGGCCTCGGGCGTCACGCTCGACCTCTCCGGTCAGGGCGCGAACCCCGCCGGTCAGGCTTTCGGCGCGGTGCTCGGCGATGCCGGACTCCGCATCTTCGGCGCGATCTTCTGGGCCGCCGCGATCAGCTCGGTCATCGGGGCGGCGTACACCTCCGCCACCTTCCTCTCCACCTTCACCAAGAAGCTCAAGGGCGGCTGGCCCCTGCAGCTGGCGACCGTCGCCTTCATCGTGGTGTCGCTGGCGGTGTATCTGTCGATCGGCACGGCACCCGCGGCGATCCTCGTCTTCGTCGGCGGTTTCAACGGCCTGATCCTGCCGATCGGACTCACGGTGTTCATGTACATCGGCTGGTTCCGCCGCGACCTGCTCGGCTCGAAGAAGTACCCGATGTGGCTGCTCGTCGCCGGTACGCTCGTGACGCTGCTCACCTGGTACATGGGGATCGTCTCGGTCGGCCCCATCTTCGCCTTCCTCGGAATCGGAGCGTGATCGCATGACGTCGATCGACCTGAACTCGGACCTCGGCGAGAACGTCGCCGACCGGATCGTCAGTGACGATGCGAGCATGCTGCGCCTCGTCACGAGCGCCAACGTGTCATGCGGGTTCCATGCGGGGAGCCCTGAGGGCATCCGCGAGACGCTCGCAGCAGCAGTGCAGGGCGGCGTCGTGATCGGCGCGCATCCCGGCTACCGTGACTACGAGAACTTCGGACGAACGAAGGTCGACATCGACTCGGCCTCGCTGCAGGCGCACGTCGAGTACCAGCTCGGTGCTCTCGTGGGACTCGCCGCCGCTGTGGGCGGGAGGGTCTCGTACGTCAAGCCGCATGGTGCGCTCTACAACACGATCGCGCGCGACGAACGGCAGTCGAAGGCCGTCGTGGCGGCGATCCGCGCGATCGATCCGAGCCTGGTGCTGTTGGGGCTCTCCGGGGGCGTCGTGCTCGATGTCGCCGCGCGCGCCGGACTCGCGGTC
>NZ_JAGYWT010000044.1:0-9673 GCF_019279095.1 Microbacterium sp. BF1
CCCCTTCGACACGGGATTGGCCGGGCTTGGCACCCTCGTCGACGTCGGCGCGACGCAGCCACTTCTGCAACGTCATCGGGTGGACCCCGAAGTCTTTCGCGATCTGCTCGATCGTCACTCCGGGCTCGCGGTTCCTCGCGACGCGCACGACGTCGTCACGGAACTCGGTCGGGTAGGGCTTGGGCACAGCAACATCCTTCCAGGCCACCCTCGAGGGCAAGCCAGATCAGATGTCACCTATTCGTGCAGCAGTCCCGGGTAACTACGGAAGGGGTATCCGATGACACCCACACTCCGACCGCATCCTCACTATTGAAGCTGTCGTCATAGTAGCCACCACCGGCACAGCCCGTCAGGCACAACAACATCCCCACGACCAGAGCAGGGGCGCAAGCCGGATATCGCACTTTGGCTACCATACGTATTCCTGATGCCAGGTGGCCGTTTGCTGGACTGTTGCTTCTCCAATTTCACGTATCACAGGCAATGCTAACCAACGAGCCCAAACTTATGTCGTTCCGCACTTTGTATACAACCATTGCAGAGTCGAAGATGTGTACGTGACTTTCGAAGAAACAGAATATGACCCGACGATCGCCAAGGATCGAGGGGCAGTCGATCTGGAACTTCATCACTCACGGATCAGCGGTCGCTGTCTCTGGGGTGCACACCATTCGCAAGTCTGACCGCCATGATGCCGAGCGAGCTGCCGGCGATCGCTGCTACGCCGACGAACGCGAGCACGAGAGGAAAAGACCAGACGAAAACAAAGCTCAGTAGGGAAAAGATCGTCGGCCCCACCGCGATGGACACTGGCCACAGTCGCGAGTGACCATATCGCGGAATCATCATCAGAAGACTCAAAGCAGTCGGGAAGATGAGGCCAAAAACTGCACTCACGACAATCGAGTTCAGCACCTGTCCCGCATTTCCGTCGGCCTGGATGGAGACCCAGTTGAATCCGAATGAGTATAGGCCGTACATCAGGCCCAGGACTGCTCCTACGATCAAGTTTGATACCCCGACCGCAACGGCACACGCGGGCCATCTAACAACGTAGGGGGCGTCTGAAGTAGTTGTCACCGAGGCCTCCCGTCGAGCTCCAGCTGAGTAGCCAGATTGCTTGCTTGTAGCGCCCACGTATTGGCAGACGCAGGTGGAAGTCCGAAGACCTGATCAAGTGCGATGGCCACGTAACCATCCGATCCCAGAGAGACAGCGTCTTGGCGAAGATAAACCATTCCGCCTTTCTCATAAGTGGAAAATTTGATCGTGGATCCCGGGGCGTCGAAGTAGCCATTCTCGATCACCGTGAAGGTCACGGACGTTTTGGTCGTTGTGACTCCCACTGTGCCATTCGGCTTCAACAAGACATCGAGCCCCGTCTCAAGATTACACTCGGCTCCGGACTTGAAAGTAGAGCATCCCTTGACTGTAAAGGGGAAGATATCTTTGGGCCTGTTCTGGAAGACCGACATCACACCTTCGGCCGTCCATCCTGACTTGGTACTCACTACAGAATTCTTCACGGTGTAGTCATATGGGAATCCAGCGCCACTCCGGCAGGAAGCGAACCGCCCTGCTCCGCCGCACTTCTGCTCACTGTCGGCCTGCTTGACTCGACAGGACCAGTCACCCACCTTGCATTTCTGCCCGCTCGCACTTGCCGTGCCCCCTGGGTTCGACGGCGCCGCAGATGTCCCTGGTTTGGTCTTGGGCTTCGGCTTGAAACCGTCGATCACGAACTTCATCCCGCTCGGGTCCATGTACGTGGTCGGGTTGTTGCCCGAGTACGTGTATCCGGTGTTCTGCTGCGGAAGGCTCGTGTCGATCACCGGATCCACGGACAGGAACTTCCCTAGCACGGGATCATACGTCCGCGCACCGACCGTGGTCAGACCCGTCGACGCGGTCACAGGCTTGTTCATGTACCCGGTCCCGCTGCCCCACACGCCGGACGATCCGATCGGCGCACCATACGGATCACGGAACACACGGGTCGTCGTCCCCGCCGCGTTCGCCACCGTCTGCACGTCCACCGTCCCCTCCAAGTTCGAGAACAACCACGTCAACGTGGTTCCCGCGGCCCCGGTCTTCGCGGACTTCTCCGCGACCGGTTTGCCCTCCGCAGCACTGTACGTCCGAGACCCCGCGATCACACTCGACCCCGCCGCCTGCGACAGCACCGTGTCACCCACGAACAACGACGCGCCTTCGCACCGCACCTGAGACAAGAACGAGCATGCGGCCAGCAGACATGCCAACGCCCACGAGGAGGCTTGCCACGAAACGCACGTTACGCTGCTGCTCTGCGCTAGAGGAGTGCTGTGCAGATCGTGACGATGCCAAAAACGATGCCAAAAATACCTGCCATCAACAGCCTTGTCGACGCGACGCCTGGACCCATCCAGTCATCAGCGGTGGGTTCGCCAAAGGCTCGCTTGGTTGCTCGGTAGTAGAACCGTGAGATCGGCCGACGAAAGATCACCAAAATGACCCCGACTGTGATCAGGATCGGTCCGACAACGAATTCACTTAGCATAAAGCCTTTGTTTCACTTCGACCGAGATCACTGATCCCTGTCGGGATCAGGATAACGGAAAACTGAGCCCGACCGAACAGCCGCCGCCCCCACCAAAACGCACGCCTCCCGAACTTGTGGTGTTAAGCCTGATCCCGCCATCCCGATCTTGTTTGGTCGTGAGGCCAAGACCATAAGAAGCCGCTGCGCCAACGCCGCTGGTGGCACTGCATTCACCGACCACATACGGCCCGATGGCGCCTTCTGACTCTTCCATCGACACTTGGACGCCGCCAGTTACCTCAATTCTCAGCCCCAAGGATACGGTGATCGCCTGGCTACCTCTCACTCCGCCTTGGTACCCGACGCAGAGGTAAACGCAAACGGTGAAGCTTCCCCCGAGCTCTGCTTCAGGGTACTTGTAGTCGGGAACCCACGCAATGAGCGGGCCCCACGGCGGCGTTCTGGGCGATGTTGGCCCGGTCGGCTGGGGCCTCGGCTTAGGGTTACCGAGAATCACAACAGGCCACTCGGTGAATTTAGGTGGTCCATTCGAGTCCATCCGCGGCAGACGGCGTATCTCTACAGCCGAAGGCGTATTCTCCCATCTCCGCGGCTGCCATGTGCTGGGGGGAGCGGTCTGTCCGGGCTTGGGCTTCACCTTGCTACTCCCGCCGCCTGATGCCATGTGGTCGAACGCGAACCTCTTCCCGCTCGGGTCCATGTACGTGGTGGGGTTGTTGCCCGAGTATGTGTATCCGGTGTTCTGCTGCGGAAGGCTCGTGTCGATCACCGGATCCACGGACAGGAACTTCCCTAGCACGGGATCATACGTCCGCGCACCGACCGTGGTCAGACCCGTCGACGCGGTCACAGGCTTGTTCATGTACCCGGTCCCGCTGCCCCACACGCCGGACGATCCGATCGGCGCACCATACGGATCACGGAACACACGGCGGACTCAACTGGTCGTCGCAACACCTTGATCGCGGAGGTGTTCAAGATGGCAACGGCAGACTGGAGCAGGAAGACCAGCGATGTTCCGGAGAGGCTGCGCCGGCAGTGGCGCGCGGACCGGGCCTTGCGTCCGGCGATGCGCTCCCCGGGGCGGCCGGATCCGTCGCGGGTGGTGCAACGCCAGTTCTGGCGCACGATCGCAACAGGCGTCACGACAGCGGAAGCGTCGTTAGCGATCGGCGTGTCGGTCCCGGTCGGCACCCGCTGGTTTCGTCACGCTGGCGGCATGCCCCCGATCTCACTGGCAGAGCCCACCGACCGATATCTGTCGTTCGAGGAGCGTGAGGAGATCGCGATCATGCGCGCCAAGGACAAGGGAGTGCGGGAGATCGCCCGCACACTGGGGCGAGATCCGGGGACTATCCCACGCGAGTTGCGTCGCAACGCCGCAACGCGCGGCCGCACGCTGGAGTACCGGGCGACGGTCGCGCAGTGGAAGGCGCAGCAGGCGGCCAAGCGTCCGAAAATCGCCAAGCTGGTCGCCAACGATCGACTTCGCGAGTATGTACAGGAACGCCTCGACGGGTCTGTGAAGCGTGCTGATGGAACGGTCGTTGCTGGGCCGGTGACCGTGGACTGGAAGGGTCGCAACAAGCCGCACCGGCAGGATCGCCGGTGGTCGATGTCGTGGAGTCCGGAGCAGATCTCTCATCGACTTGAGCTCGACTTCCCCGATGATGAGTCCATGCGCATCAGCCATGAGCTCGCGCCCACACCGAAGATGTCGACCCTGGTCGATGAGGTGATGGCGTCGACGGAGGCCCGCAGCGACTCGGTGTCGAGCACCTTGGCGGTGTCGGCGAGTGAGAGGGTCTCGGCGAGCGAGACCTTCGCGACGATGTCGGCCAGGGTGTCGTTGCGGTCGATGTCGCCGGAGACGGCGGGAAGCGCGGCCGTGTCGAACGTCTCGCGCTCGACGTCGCGCAGCACGTGGTTGCGGAGCTCCCGCACGTGCTCGTAGCCCAGGCGCTTGCAGAATCGCACGACCGAGGTGGTCGAGGTGTCGCAGCGCTGGGCGAGTTCGGCGACGGACAGGCCAGCGGTCCCCGCGGGATCGGCGAGGAACAGGTCGGCGATGCGCTGCTCGCTCGGACGCAGCTCGGGGCGGATCGCACGCATGCGGACGAGCACGGGGTGTGCGCCAGCGTCGTCGCGGGCGGCTTCATGGGGCATGGGGTCTCCGATCGCTGTTCATAACAGTAGAGGAACTTCTGTTACATCAGTAGTGTCTGTCGTGTACTTTTAGTACCAACCAAGACCGACGATGTTCGCGGGGCGGCAGGCAACAGCGCCTGACCCGACGCCACGGCGACGCGTCCCATCCAGGAGGAATCAGCAATGAGCACAGCACGGCGGGCGTCATTCGGCGCTCTCACTGCCACGGGTGTCGCTTTGGCGCTCGTGATCACAGGTTGTTCCGCACCCGCATCCGACCCCCAGCCGTCAGCGGGTGCTGCAGGCGGCGACCTCGTCATCGGCGTCACCAGCGACCCAGACACGCTCTTCCCCTGGAAGGCGACCCAGTTCCAGGCCGTCAACGTGCTGCAGAACCTGTACGGCACCCTGACCGAGTTCGACGAGGACCTCAACGTGGTCCCCGGCCTCGCCGAGTCCTGGGACGTCTCGGAAGACGGCCTCACCCTGACCTTCCACCTGCGGGAAGGCGTCACGTTCGCCGACGGCAGCACGTTCGGATCCGAAGACGTGAAGCACTCGCTCGATGCGATCGCGGCCGAGGCCACCGCAGCTGTGTCGCGCAGCTCTCTCGCCTCCGTCACCGCGGTCGAGGCCACCGACGAGAACACCGTCACCCTCACCCTCAGCGCTCCCGACGCCGCACTTCCGGCGAACCTCGCCGTGATCAACATGGCGATGCTGTCCTCGGACGACACCGAAGAGGGGCTGAACACCACCCCGAACGGCACCGGTCCCTTCATCCTCGACGACCGCAAGGCGAGCCAGTCGATCACGCTCGCCAAGAACGAGGACTACTGGGGAGACACCGCGCTGCTCGACACCGTCGAGTTCCGCGTGATCCCCGACGAGTCCTCGATCGTCTCGGCGATGCAGTCCGGCAACGTGCAGCTGGCCGTGTTCGATGACCCGCTGGTCGCGCAGACCGCCGAGGGTGCGAACGTCGAGGTCGCCACGACCCCGCAGCTGAGCTACCACGCGCTGCAGCTGAACGCCACGCGCGGCGACCTCACCGACGTCAACGTGCGCCTCGCGATCCAGTGCGCGATCGACCGCCAGGAGGTGCTCGACACCGCAGCCCTCGGCGAGGGCGAGGTCACCGGTCCCATCACGTCTCCCGCGTACAAGTCCGACCCCGACGCACGCCCGTGCCCTGAGCGCGACCTCGACAAGGCGGCCGAGTACCTGAAGAAGGCGGGCAAGGAGGACGGCGTCAC
This sequence comes from Microbacterium sp. BF1, assembly GCF_019279095.1. Lineage (NCBI taxonomy): Bacteria > Bacillati > Actinomycetota > Actinomycetes > Micrococcales > Microbacteriaceae > Microbacterium > Microbacterium sp. BF1. Next base: position 5,950 of record NZ_JAGYWT010000044.1, read on the forward strand.
CATCAAGACGATCGTCTCCCAGGGCGAGTACGCGACCTCGGTCAACGAGGCGCAGAACCTGAAGGCGCAGCTGGCCGACGCGAACATCACGCTCGACCTCGAGGTGCTCGAGTCCGGTGCCTTCGTCGATCGCTGGATCGCGGCCGACTTCGACGCCGCTGTCGCCCTCAACGGCGGTCGCCCCGACCCCGACGGCATGTACGGCCGGTACTTCACCAGCACGGGCAACCTGAACAAGGTCGCCGGCTACTCCTCGCCCGAGCTCGACGCGCTGTTCGCCGAGGGCCGCCAGACGGCCGACCCGGAGAAGCGCAAGGACATCTACGCGCAGGTCTCCGAGAACCTCGAGGACAACGCCGCGTGGATCTGGCTGTTCACGAGCTACACCTACACGGCGACCGCGTCGAACGTCGACGGCTTCGTCCCGATGGTGAACGGCTCGCTGCAGTACCTGCGGACCACCTCCATCAAGTAGCGGATCGAGGGGGCGCGGCCACCCCGCGCCCCCTCCCTCCCCGACGACAGGCACCCACACACGCGCATGTTCAGACAGATCCTCCGCAACAGCGTGCTGCGACGCATCCTCGCAGCCCTCGGCACGCTCCTCGGCGTCGCCATCTTCGTCTTCCTGATGCTGCGCGCCATCCCCGGCGACCAGATCAGCTCCGGCCTCGGCACCGAGGCCGCCGCCCTCACGCCGTCGCAGCGCGCCGCCCTCGAGTCGTACTACGGTCTCGACCAGCCGCTCTTCGTGCAGTTCTTCTCGTGGCTGGGCAACATCTTCACCGGCAACCTCGGCTTCTCGTCGCGGGCGCAGACGAGCGTGCTCGATCTCACCGCCGCCGCCCTCCCCGTGACGTTCGAGCTCGCGATCTTCTCGATCGTGATCGCGCTGGCCATCGGCATCCCGCTCGGAATGCTCTCCGCCTCGAAGCCCGACTCGTTCCGCGACGGCGTCGGACAGGTGGTCGGCCTCGCCGGTCTCTCGATCCCCGCGTTCCTGCTCGGCACGGCGCTGCTGGCGATCCTCGCCTCGTCGTTCGGCTTCAACCCCAACGGCCAGGCCTACGCCACGCTGTTCGAGAACCCGTTGCTGAACCTCCAGCAGATGCTGCTGCCCTCGATCGTGCTCGGCTTCGGCATCGCCGCGCCGATCATGCGCACCACCCGCACGGCCGTGCTCGAGATCCGCTCCAACGACTTCATCCGCACCGCCAGGGCGAAGGGCGTCCCCCCGCGTCGCCTGCAGGTGCGCCACGTGCTCGGCAACGCGCTCGTGCCCATCGTCACCATGACCGGGCTGCAGTTCGGCTACCTCCTCGGCGGTGCCGTGGTGGTGGAGCAGATCTTCTCGCTCCCCGGCATCGGGCGTCAGGTGCTGCTGGGCATCCAGCAGAAGGAGTACGCGCTCGTGCAGAGCACCGTGCTCGTGATCGCGCTCGCCTTCGTCATCGTCAACCTGCTCACCGACCTGCTGTACCGGGTCATCGATCCTCGGGTGCGTGCCGCATGACCGACATCTCTCAGACCCCGGCCCTCGCCCCCGGCGGCGGGCGCACCATGGAGCGCGTGCGTCTCCTGCTGCGCAGCCGCAGCGGGCTCACGGGACTCATCATCGTCGCCCTTCTCGCCGTGCTGAGCCTCGTCTCGGCGTTCGGGCTGCTGCCGTTCGACCCGCTCGCGCAGGATCCGCCCTCCCGCCTGCAGCCGCCGTCGGTCGTGCACTGGTTCGGCACCGACCAGTTCGGTCGCGACGTGTTCTCGCGCGTCGCCGCCGGCGTCGCCAACTCGGCGCTGATCTCGGTCGTCGCCGTGGCCTTCGCCACCGTGGTCGGTACCGTGTGCGGGCTCATCGCCGGCTTCTACCGCGGCTTCTCCGACGGCGCGATCACCGCGGTCACCAACGTGCTGTTCGCCTTCCCTCCGCTGCTGCTCGCGCTGTCGCTCGCCTCGGTGTTCGAGCGCAACTGGTTCACCATCGCCGTGGCCATCGCGATCGTCTACGTGCCGATCTTCATCCGCGTCACCCGAGGGCCGGTGCTGTCGCTGCGCGAGGTCGAGTACGTCAAGGCCGCCAAGAGCACGGGTCAGAGCCGCATGGCGACCATGTTCCGGCACGTGCTGCCGAACATCACGTCGATCATCATCGTGCAGGTGACGCTCTCGCTGTCCTGGGCCGTGCTCACCGAGGCCTCGCTGAGCTTCCTCGGCCTCGGCACACCTCCGCCCGCGCCCTCGCTCGGCTCGATGATCTTCGAGGCGCGCACGCTCGTGACGATCGCCCCGTGGACCATGATCGCGCCCGGTGTCATCGTGGTGCTCCTCGTCGTGGGATTGAACCTGCTCGGCGATGGCCTGCGCGACAGCCTCGACCCCCGGAACAGAGGAAAGCGATGACCATGGAGGACCTCGGCGCGCTGGCGACGGAGGCCAGCGATCCCCGCTACGCCGAACTCGACCTGATGAGCGTGGCGGAGCTCGCGCAGACCATGAACGAGGCGGATGCCATGCCGGACTCGGCGAGAAGGCCGGAGGCGGGGATGCAGTCGTTCATGAGTCCTCTCCACCCCCCGGTTCACAGAGAGGATATCGGTATCGCGGCGCGCTGCGCATCCCCCGGATGCGCGAAAGGGGCGAGGATCCGAAGATCCTCGCCCCTTTCGACTGTCTGCTGAGACTTACCAGCTCGACTTGGTCACGCCGGGCAGCTCGCCACGGTGTGCCATGTCACGGAAGCGGACACGCGAGATGCCGAACTTCGTGAGGACACCGCGGGGGCGGCCGTCGATGACGTCGCGCGAACGCACGCGAGCCGGCGACGCGTTGCGCGGCAGCTTCTGCAGGCCGACGCGTGCGGCCTCGCGGGCCTCGTCGGTGGCGTTCGGGTCGACCAGGGTCTTCTTCAGCTCGGCGCGACGCTCGGCGTAACGCTCGACGATGACCTTGCGCTGCTCGTTGCGAGCGATCTTGCTCTTCTTAGCCATTGATCAACGCTCCTCTCGGAATTCGACGTGCTGACGGATGACCGGGTCGTACTTCTTGAGCACGAGGCGGTCGGGGGTGTTGCGGCGGTTCTTCTTCGTCACGTACGTGTAACCCGTACCTGCCGTCGAACGCAGCTTGATGATCGGACGTACGTCCTGAGCCTTCTTGGCCATTAGAGCTTCACACCCTTCGCCTGGAGGTCCTTGACGACGTTCTCGATGCCACGGACGTCGATCACCTTGATGCCCTTGGCGGACACGTTGAGCGTGATCTTACGACCGAGCGACGGAACGAAATAAGTCTTCTTCTGCACGTTCGGGTCGAAGCGGCGCTTCGTCCGGCGGTGCGAGTGCGAGACGTTGTGACCGAAGCCGGGAACAGCTCCGGTCACCTGGCACACTGCTGCCATGATGGTGACTCCTTCTATACCGTGAGGCCGGACGGCCTCACCCAAGATCCCTTGTCTGCACGCGACCCCGCCTCGCCGATCTCTCGGCCGCAGAAGGGGAAGCACGCGAACTGCGCACAGGAGTGTGCGCAGACAAAGAGTCAGCTTAGCACGGCGGCGATTCAGACTCGAACGGCCTCGATCAGCAGAGCCGCCCCCGGAGCCAGCAGCGGCAGCGGCACGCCGACGGTCTCGAAGAAGGCACCGGATGCCTCCACCCCGGCGTCGGTCCACGCGGGGTCGGCGACCTGATGCCGCGCGACCCTCCCGAGGTCCTCCCGCATCCGCAGG
>NZ_JAGYWT010000440.1:0-2046 GCF_019279095.1 Microbacterium sp. BF1
GCGGCCACCGTCGAGCTGGACCATCGGGCGCAGCTCCGGCGGGATCACCGGGACGACGTCGAGGACCATCGCGGCCGGGCTCATGCCGGTCTCGAGGAACGAGCTGACGACCTTGAGGCGCTTGATCCCGTCATCCGCGAATCCCTCGACGGCTGACCGCCGCAACGACGCGTGAGCACGCCCACCCGAGGGGGACGTGCTCACGCATTCGGGTGACTCCGGAAATCAGGCCTTCGCGAGTCCGTAGATCGGGCTGACGGACTGCTCCTCCTCGTGATCCGGTCCGAGCGGGATGCCCGAGCGGTCGCGCAGCAGCAGCGTGGCGATGAGACCGAGCACGGTCATGCCCGCGAGGTACCAGGTGACGGCCTGGGTCGACCCGGTGGCGCTCACGATGGCCGTGGCGATGGTCGGCGCGAAGGCCCCACCGGCGATCGCGCCGATGGCGTACGAGATCGAGACGCCGGAGAAGCGGATGCTCGCCGGGAACAGCTCGGCGTACAGCGCCGCTTGCGGTCCGTACGTGAAGCCGAGACCGATCGTGAGGATCGCGAGCCCGGCGAACAGCAGACCGATCTCGCCCGTGTTGACGAGCGGGAAGAGGGTGAAGACACCGACCAGCTGCAGCACCCAGCCGATGACGTACGTCGTGCGACGGCCGATGCGGTCGGACAGCCAGCCGGCGAGGAGCGTCGTGAGCAGCCAGGTGACCGCGGATCCGGCGACGGCCCAGAGGACCGGGCCTCGCTCCAGGCCGATCGGCCCCTCCGGGTTCGTGGCGTAGCCCTGGATGTACCCGCCGGTGGTCATGTAGCCCACGGCGTTGTTGCCGGCGAAGACGAATGCGGCGATGATCACGAGCAGCAGGTGCTTGCGGAACAGCTGAGCGATCGGCATCCGCGCCTTCTCCTTGCGGGCTGCGAGCTCGGTGAAGACGGGGCTCTCCTCGACCTTGCGGCGCACGTAGTAGCCGACGAGGATCAGCACGACACTCAGCAGGAACGGCACACGCCAGCCCCAGGCGAGGAACTGGTCGCCGGGGGCGATCACCGTCATCAGCGCCATCACGCCGGAGGCGAGCAGCAGACCGAGGGGCACGCCGATCTGCGGCGAGGCACCGAAGATGCCGCGCTTGCGGCGCGGAGCGTGCTCGACGGCCATCAGCACCGCGCCGCCCCATTCACCGCCCGCCGAGATGCCCTGGATGATGCGCAGCAGCACCAGCAGGACCGGCGCCATGATGCCGATCTTCTCGTAGGTGGGCAGCAGACCGATGAGCGCGGTCGCGGCGCCCATCAGGATCAGCGTCCACATCAGCACGGTCTTGCGCCCGAGCTTGTCGCCATAGTGCCCGGCGAGGAACGCGCCGAGGGGGCGGAACAGGAAGCTGACGCCAACCGTGGCGAAGCCGATCAGGGCGCTGTTCTCGCCGAGCGGGGCGAAGAAGAGCTGTCCGAAGACGAGCCCGACGGCCGTCGCGTAGATGAAGAAGTCGTACCACTCGACCGTGGTGCCGACGACGGTGGCGAACACGACGCGGCGTCGATCGGCCGCCGTCGCGATGGTTCCGGTGGGCGTGAACCCAGCCTGTGACTGCCCGCTCATGGGGTGTCTCCTTTGGTTGTGACCGCATTGTCACGGCGTGCAGCGGAATGGATCCGAAGTGCTTGCCGAGGGGTGAACCGATGATATATGATTTCGAATATGACGCACAAGGCGTCCCGCACGACAACGCAGACGAGCGCGAGGAGGCGCCCCGTGACGGAGAAAATCGACCGCCCCGGCAAGATCATCGCGATCCACCTGAGCTATGCCTCACGCGCCGATCAGCGCGGCAGACGCCCCGCCTCGCCCTCGTACTTCTTCAAGCCGGCCAGTTCCGTCGGCGTCTCCGGAGGCACGGTCGAGCGACCGGCCGGCACGGAGCTGCTCGCCTTCGAAGGGGAGATCGCCCTCGTGATCGTCACGGCCGCGCGCCGCGTCTCGCTCGACGAGGCCTGGGGGCACGTGGGGTGGGTCACCGCCTCGAACGACCTCGGACTGTAC
>NZ_JAGYWT010000441.1:0-2044 GCF_019279095.1 Microbacterium sp. BF1
GATCCGCCGCCCATGCCGCCGGCCACGGGCACGCTCTTGCGAATCTCGAGCGCGACGCCGCCCCGGTGATCCACCGCCACCGCGAGCAGCTTGGCCGCACGCATCGCCAGGTTGCGGTCGTCGAGGGGGACCGAGTCGATGTCTTCCACACCAGAGACCGTGACCGAGAAGTCGTCGGCAGGGCGTGCGATCACGTCTTCGTAGAGCGAGACCGCTTGGAAGACCGTCGCCAGCGCGTGGTAGCCGTCGTCATGCCGGCCGCCGACCCCGAGGAAGACGTTGATCTTGCCCGGGGCGCGCACGTGCACGGAATCGGCGAACGCGGCATGGCTCATGATCGGCTCACAGCTCCGAGGACTTCGCCCACAGGTTGACGTCGATGGCACCGGCGAGCTCGTCGATGCGCGCGAGCTCCTCGGTGGTGAAGGCAGGGCCGTTCACGGCCGCGATGTTCTCGTCGAGCTGCTCCGGACGCGAGGCTCCGATCAGCGCGGAGGCCACGACGGGCGTGCGCAGCGTCCACTGCAGCGCGAGCTGCGCAAGCGACTGGCCGCGACCCTGTGCGACCTCGTTGAGCGAGCGCAGCGTCTGGACGGCCTCCTCTGTGAGCCGGCCCTCGGGCAGCGAGCCGCGCTTCTGCGCGCGCTCGGCCGTGCCGTCTCCGAGGTACTTGTCGGTGAGCAGCCCCTGCGCCAGCGGCGTGAAGGCGATCGCCCCGAGACCCGACTGCTCGAGCGTGTCGGTCAGTCCGTCTTCGACCCAGCGGTTGAGGATCGAGTACGCCGGCTGGTGGATGACGAGCGGTGTGCCGAGGTCCTTCGCGACCGCGACGGCTTCTGCCGTGCGCTCGGCGCTGTACGACGAGATGCCGACGTAGAGCGCCTTGCCCTGGCGGACGAGGGTGTCGAGGGCGCCGACCGTCTCAGCGATCGGGGTGACCGGGTCGACCCGGTGCGAGTAGAAGATGTCGACGTAGTCGAGCCCCATGCGGGTCAGCGACTGCTCGGCGCTCGCGAGGATGTACTTGCGGCTCGCGAAGTCGCCGTACGGCCCCGGCCACATGTCCCACCCGGCCTTCGACGAGATGATCAGCTCGTCGCGGTACGGGCGGAAGTCCTCGGCGAAGATGCGGCCGAAGTTCTTCTCGGCGGAGCCGTAGGGCGGACCGTAGTTGTTCGCCAGATCGAAGTGGGTGATGCCGCGGTCGAACGCGTGGCGCAGCAGTGCGCGCTGATTGTCGAGCGGGATGTTGTCGCCGAAGTTCCACCACAGCCCGAGCGAGATCGGCGGCAGGTACAGGCCGGAGGTGCCCACCTGCCGGTAGGCGAACTGCTGATAGCGACTCTCGTCGGCCGCGTACGGACGGTGCAGCTCGGGGACATCGGGGCGGAAGCGGGGGGACTCGTTCACGGTGCCAGGTTACTGGGTGGGAGCGACGTCGTCAGTGAGAACCTCGGACGCGGCCGCGTGCTGTGCGATGCGCTGGTAGTCCTCGACGGTGAGGTCCTCGCCTCGAGCCGTCGGCGCGACGCCGGCGGCGAGCAGCACCTCGGAGGCCGCCGCGGAGCTGCCGAAGATGCCGGACAGCGCCTGACGGAGCATCTTGCGACGCTGGTTGAAGGCGGCGTCGACGATCCGGAACGTGCGACGACGTTCCTCTTCGGTGCCCCGCTCCCCCGCGGAACGGTCGAAGCCGACGAGCAGGCTGTCGACGTTCGGCACCGGCCAGAACACCTGACGGGAGACGTTCCCGGAGAGCTTCCAGTCGCCGTACCAGGCGGCCTTGACGCTGGGCGAGCCGTAGATCTTCGAACCGGGCTTGGCTGCCAGCCGCTCGGCGACCTCGGCCTGGACCATCACGACACCGCGCTGCAGATAGGCGAAGTTCTCGAGGAAGTGCAGCAGCACCGGCACCGAGATACCAGCCGGGCCGCGAACGGAAGGAGGCGGGCGCTGATGTACAATCGCAGAACAATCCCTCTGACTTCGTAGACGTGAGCGAGCCTCCGACCGAAGAAGTCACCGCAGGAGCCACCGCCACAAG
>NZ_JAGYWT010000442.1:0-2040 GCF_019279095.1 Microbacterium sp. BF1
CGTCGCCTGGGCGCGCACGGAACCATCATCAGCGCCCAGGTTGGGGATCGGACGAAGGAGTTCGTAAAAGAGACAGCCGCAGCCGGCGGGACGGTCGTCTCGGACCCCTCCACCTGGCTAACGCGGATGTCGAACGCGAGCGAGAAGTTGAAGTTCCACGGGTCGAGCTGCGGGAACTCCCCGATGTTGCCGCAGTAGTGCGAGTGGGCGGCGGTGTACAGCACGCCGCCGGTCGGGTACACCGAGTAGGTGTCGCCGTGGCAGTCCTCCATCCACACCATCGAGCCGTCGCTCCAGTTGGCGCGGAACGAGCCCTCGAAGTCGTCCTCGGTCTTCGAGCCGCCGAAGTCATAGCCGCTGCCGTAGACGCTGTCGCCGTCGGAGGCGAGCGAGTAGATGGACGCGCCGGTGCCGCCGTTGCGGATCACGCTGTTGATCGCCCACGGGAGGCTCGCGCCGGTGGTGGCGTCGAGGGCGGCCATGCCGCGCCCGGGGTTCGTCGAGCCGTTGGTCGAGGTGAACGACCCGGCGATGACGACCTTGGACTTGTCGGGCGAGACGACCACCGAGCGGACGCCGTAGCCTCCGGCGAGCACGGGGTTGAAGTCGAGCACCGCGCCGGTGGAGGCGCTCAGCGCGGCCACTCCGGTGCGGGCGGTGTTGTTGACGTTCGAGAACTCGCCGGTGACGTACACGGTCGTGTCGGTGGCGACGATGCCCTGAACGATCGTGTTGGTCCCGGGGGTCCAGTTGGCGATGAGCTGTCCGGTGTCCGTGTTGAACGCCGCGAGCCGGTAGCGGTTCTGACCGTCGACAGCGGTGAATCCGCCGCCGATGTATACCGCTGGGCCGAAGGCTTCGGGGTCCGCACGGCCGATGCGATCATCGCGGACGCCCCCGGGATCGCCGACTACTACCGGCATCAGTTCGACGTGTCCAGCGAGCTGATCCGCTACGGGGCACCGCTTCTGGACGACGCCGCGACCGACGGCATCAGCGCCCTCGGTCTCGAACCGGGCGGATACCACCTCGTCGTCGCCCGCTTCGAGCCCGAGAACCACGTCCGCGAGATCGTCGAGGGGTACGCCGCATCGACCGCGGCCAAGCCCCTCGTGGTCGTCGGATCCGCCCCCTACGCGGCCGATTACACCGCCGCGATCGATGCACTCGCCGCGGCGGACGAGCGCATCCGCCTCCTCGGCGCGGTGTACGACCAGGACCTTCTCGACGCGCTGTACCACCACGCCTTCACCTACCTGCACGGCCACTCCGTCGGCGGGACGAACCCTTCGCTCCTGCGAGCGATGGGCGCGGGCACCGCGGTCATCGCGCACGACGTCGTCTTCAACCGGGAGGTGCTCGACGGCCAGGGCTGGTACTTCGGCGACCCGACCGCGGTGGCGACGGCGCTTGAGGCCGCCGAAGCCGATCCCGCTGCCGCGGACTCGGGTGCACGCAGCCTGCGAGCCCGAGCCGCGGAGGACTTCTCCTGGGATGCGGTCGCCGACGCGTACGAGCAGCTGGCCCTGCGCCTCGCGCGCGGGGAGTCCATCCATCCCACCGCCCGCTGCGCTCGACGGCGCGAGCAGGAGTGGCCCGGCTAGCCCTGCTCGACCACCGGAGCAGGGTCCTCCGAGCGCTCGGGCGCCAGCAGGCGCTCCCGATGCCGGTGGATGTAGATCGCGTACGGGATCACCTGGCACACGACCAGGGCGAACGCGACACCCAGCAGGGGGCCCACGATGCCCAGCACGGGCGTCAGGACGAGCGACAGGACGATGCTGACCGCGGCCATCGCGAGCGTCGGGATCACCTGGAAGCGGATGCCCGGCTTGTCCATGATGAACATTCCCAGGGGATACACCGCCGCGGTGAGCATGATCATGCAGCCGAAGGCGAGGATCGTGGAGGTGCGGACCTCGAGTTCGCCGCGCGTGATGAACTCGAAGAGCCACGGACCGATGAGCCACACGAACGCGGTCGCCGCGGCGACCGCTCCGCCGAACAGCAGCGAGAGCAGCGCGGGTCCCCGCCGGAGCT
>NZ_JAGYWT010000443.1:0-2035 GCF_019279095.1 Microbacterium sp. BF1
AAGTCCCGCCTCACCCTCGTCACCGACACCGGACCCGAGGAGGTGAGCGACAACATCCTCGAACTCAGCGCCTGACCCAGCATCGAAGGATCACGAAACGGCTACACCACTACCGGGGACTTGACCACACCGTCGGCGTAGTCGCCCTCCGGCTCAGTCAGCGGCACCTGTTCGGTGTCGCGAAGTTCTGTGTCGGGCTCGTACTCCACCACACGTGTTCGCCCGCTGATGATCGCCTCATATCGGCCGTGAAGCGGGTTGGACACGGCAGCGTGCGGGAGTGCCTTCTTGATGACCGGCGGAGCGGTCTCGTCGCGCACGCCATCCTCCTTGAGCTGCTTGATCTCCTTCGCTGTATACACACGGTTCGGATCCACTCCGACGATGCGCAGAGGACGTTCGACGGTGATCTTCTGATATCCGAAGTCGACTCCGTCGAACACCTTGGAGCGATCGGTGTCGGCGTACTGGTCGAACGCCGTGAACGCTTCGAGCACTTTGTCGGCGTCAGTCGCACTAACTTCGACGCCCTTCTCGCCGAGGTTCTTACGCAGCGGCGTCGACCATCCGGTCGCGTCGATCAGCTGAACCTTGCCCTTGCGGCGCTCCTCCTTCCGGTTGGAAAGCACCCACACGTAAGTCGCGATGCCGGTGTTGTAGAACATCTTGAGCGGCAGCGCGACGATTGCCTCAAGCCAGTCGTTCTCAATTATCCACCGGCGGATGTTGCTCTCGCCCTGCCCCGCATCGCCGGTGAACAGCGATGACCCGTTGTGGACCGACGCGATCCGGGACCCCAGTTCGGTCTCCTGCTTCATCTTCGAGATCAGGTTCGCGAGGAACATCAGCTGCCCGTCGCTGCTGCGCGTGACGAGCGAGTACTCGCTGTCGCCGTTGTGAGTGACCACGAAGCGAGGGTCGATGATCTTCTTCGCGCCGCCGAGGCGATCCTGGTCGGTCTTCCAGCTCTTGCCGTACGGCGGGTTCGAGAGCATGAAGTCGAACTCCTGCCCCGCGAACGCGTCATTTGACAGCGTTGAGAACTCCGGGCCGCCGACGATGTTGTCTGCAGCTTTGCCATCACCTTTGAGGATCAGGTCGGCCTTCGCGATGGCATACGTCTCGGCGTTAATCTCCTGCCCGTACAAGTGGGTCGAGACCTTCTTGCCGGACGATTCCGTGAGGTGGTGCAATGTCTCTTCAGCGACGGTCAGCATGCCGCCAGTACCCATAGCACCGTCGTAGAGGCGGTATGTGCCCGACGGGATCGCGTCAGCAATCGGTTCGAACATCAGCCGGGTCATGAGTCGGACCGCGTCGCGCGGTGTCCAGTGCTCGCCGGCTTCTTCATTGTTCTCCTCGTTGAAGCGGCGCACGAGCTCTTCGAAGACCGTGCCCATCCCATGGTTGTCCATCCCGGCCGGGGAGAGATCGAGATCCGGCGCGAGGAACTTCTCGATCAACGCACCGAGAGCGTCGGCCTTCGTCAGTCGGGGTAGCTGGTTGCGGAACTCGAAGTTGTCGATGATCTCCTGCACGTTGGGCGAGAACCCATCCAAGTAGGCCTCGAAGTTCTGCCGCAGGCGCGTCGAGTTCGACACGTGGCGCAAGTCCTGCAGCGAGAAACCAGACGTGTTGTAGAAGTCCTGCTTGGCCGCATCCCGCAGCGGTGCATCCTGGTCGGCGACGCCAGCCTCGTCCAGCATCTTCTTCATCGCCATCACGGCTTCCTGCGTCGGGCCAAGGACGCTGTCCAGGCGACGCAGGACCGTGAAGGGAAGGATCACGTCACGGTACTTGCCTCGGACATAGAGGTCGCGGAGCACATCGTCAGCGATGTTCCAGATGAGCGCCACGATTCGAGAGTGGTTGATGGAGCTGTGTGGCACGGGGATCCTTCACTTGTGACTAGGGCGTGTCTCCCATATCGCTGGTGAGGCTCACGGCAGTCTTGTTGTGTGAGGTCTGATTCGCGGTTGAGGGTGTTCACGGACGAGCAATGGAAGCGGATCGAGCCGTTGCTGCCCTCGAACGA
>NZ_JAGYWT010000444.1:0-2029 GCF_019279095.1 Microbacterium sp. BF1
TCCAGCACGGCGACCGACAGGCCGGCCTTGCGCAGGTCGTTCGCCGCCGTGAGCCCTGCGGCTCCGGCACCGATGATGAGTACGTCGCGGGTGATCTCAGACATCTGCAACTCCTTCGTTGGGTGAAGTAGTGCCGGTCGCGACCCGAAATCCCCCGATTGGGGTCGCGACCGGACAGGGGGTCAGGCCGCGCGGGAGCGCGGCCTGCATGCTATTCGGCGGCGGCCAGGGCGGCGGCCACGATGTCGAGTCCCTCGTTCAGCAGGTCGTCGCCGATCGAGAGCGGAGGAAGGAAGCGGATGACGTTGCCGTACGTTCCGCAGGTGAGGACGATGACGCCCTGTGCGATGCACGCCTTCGCGACGGCAGCGGTGAGAGCGGCATTCGGCGCCTTGGTCTCGGGGTCGACGAACTCGGCCGCGATCATCGCACCGTGCCCGCGGACATCCCCGACGCGGGGGTCGTTCTTCTGCATCGCGGTGAGACGGTCGGTGAGGATCGTACCGATCTCGCGTGCCCGCTCGATCACACCGTCGTTCTCGAACACGTCGATCGCGGCGAGAGCTGCCGCGCAGGCGATCGGGTTGCCGCCGTACGTGCCGCCGAGGCCGCCGGAGTGCGAGGCGTCCATGATCTCGGCGCGGCCGGTCACCGCGGCCAGCGGAAGACCGCCGGCGATGCCCTTGGCGGTGGTGATCAGGTCGGGCTCGATGCCGAAGATCTCGCTCGCGAACATGTGTCCGGTACGGGCGAAGCCGGTCTGCACCTCGTCGGCGATGAAGACGACGCCGTTCGCGCGGCACCAGTCGACGATCGCGGGCAGGAAGCCATCGGCCGGGACGATGAAGCCGCCCTCGCCCTGGATGGGCTCGATGATGACCGCGGCCAGGTTCTCGGCGCCGATCTGCTTCTCGAGCTGCAGGATGACACGGGCGGCTGCCTCGCGTCCGTCGAGGCCGTCGCGGAACGGGTACGACATCGGGGCGCGGTACACCTCGGGAGCGAACGGACCGAAGCCGCTCTTGTAGGGCATCGACTTGGCGGTCAGCGCCATGGTCAGGTTCGTGCGGCCGTGGTAGCCGTGGTCGAAGGCGACGACCGCCTGGCGACCGGTGTGCTTGCGCGCGATCTTGATCGCGTTCTCGACCGCTTCGGCGCCCGAGTTGAACAGTGCGCTCTTCTTGGCGAAGTCACCGGGGGTGACCCGGTTGAGCGCCTCGGCCACCTCGATGTACGACTCGTACGGCGAGATCATGAAGCAGGTGTGCGTGAACTGCGCGGCCTGTGCGGCGACGGCGGCGGCGACCTTCGGGTGCGCGTTGCCCACCGTGGTCACGGCGATGCCCGATCCGAGGTCGATGAGCGAGTTCCCGTCCGCGTCGACGACGACTCCGCCACCGGCGGCGACGGTCGCGACGGGCACGGTGTGGCCGACACCGGCGGCGACGGCATCCGCCTTGCGTGCCAGGATCTCGGCCGAGCGGGGCCCGGGGAGTTCGGTGACCAGACGACGCTCCTGAGGGAGCTCGGGTCCGCCGAGGGGAACTGCAACAGCTGCGGTGTCGAGGAGTGCCATGCTCGCGAGCGTACGGCTGCGAGAGAGGCGGCTGCACTCACCGCTCTGTATAATCTGGAGTAGGTATTCGCCGAGGTGTACAAGAGACGAGGGTGCCGTGCCCGTCATCGCCCAACCGACGCTGCGCGCGCTGCTGCAGCGCCGCGACCTCGGCCTCTCCCTGATCCCCCGTGAAGCCGACGTCCCCGAAGGCGCGCTCGACCGCCCCCTGCGCTGGGTGCACAGCTCGGACCTCGCCGATCCGACCCCGTTCCTCTCCGAGGATCTGGCGCTGCTGACCACCGGAACCCAGTTCGACGACGCCGTGAGCATCGACACCTATGTCGTGTCGATGGCGATCAACCGCGAGGAGATCACCGAGACGATCTTCTCCGGCACCCGCACCCCGGCGGCGGACTTCACTTCCCCGGTCATCGCCGGCTGGTCCGACTCGATCCCCGGCAACGAGGTCCT
>NZ_JAGYWT010000445.1:0-2028 GCF_019279095.1 Microbacterium sp. BF1
TCCTCGACCACGATGGGCGCCTCGGCGGGGTCAGCCCACACCGGGGCGGGGAGCACCGTGTCGACCTGGCCGGCCTGGATCGCGCGCAGGGCCTCTGCGATCGCCTCGTCGTTCTCCGGCACCGGAAGATCGCACGCGCGCAGCTCGGAAGCGAACTGCAGTGTCAGACGGATCTTCCCGGCCTCGACGGCCTGAGCGGTCGTTCCGGTGCGGATCTCGCTCCCGGTCTGGATGGCCGAGACCTCATCGCAGACGTGATAGACCTTGCCGCCGTCGACCCAGACGACCTCGTCCTTGCCCAGGAGCTGGATCACGGCGGACTGGTCGGCGGTGTACTGCTCGACGGAGGGCGGCGTGAAGTCGACGCCGACGAAGACGGCCAGTGCCGCGAGGACCACGCCGACGATTCCGGCGGTGGTCTTCTGGCCCTTGTCCATGTCCTTGTTGAGGAAGATCAGGATGACTAGAGGGAGGAACGCGACGACCGCGATGATCGCGCCGAGCTGGTTCTGCACGAAGAATCGCGTCTTGTCCGCCTTGCGCGCGGGGTCGAGGCGGTTCGCCTTCTTCCACAGCACCGAGCCGGTGATCGACAGGGCTGCGATCACGACGAGCAGCACGAGGAGGGCGATGAACGCCCACTGCGGGAACGTCGCGGTGACGCCCTGCTCTTCGAGCAGGCCGGTGTCGGGGTTGCGGAGGAGTTCGCCGTCCTCGCCGACGAACACGCGCTGAGGCAGGAGCCAGAAGATGCCGACGCCCTCGCCGACGATCGCGATCGCCCAGAGGATGCCGGCGATCCAACGGAAACGCGTGGCCCTGACCTTGGCTTCGGGAGTGGGGACCCAGCCGGCGGGCGGCTCTGCGGCTGCGCTCTTCGCGGACCGTGCGACGCCGGTGTCGGTGTTGTCGCTCTGGGCGTTCTCGCTCGCAGCCACGGTGTTCCCTTTCCCCTCCGGTGCCCGCCGTTCCGGCTCAAGGCAACCCCGATCCTAGTGGACCTGGTGTCCTACGCTGGGGACATGACTTCCGATTCCGACGACGCCCTCAACTGGGACGGCGACGAGGCCCAGACGCCGAAGGAGCGCGCTCTCCCGCACGGCTGGAACGCCGTCGGCAAGGGCAGCGACGACGTGGGAACGATCGAGGACGACGGCACCGTGACGCCTGCGCCCGTCGACGAGCCGGTCGGCTTGAGCACGCCGATGCTGCTCCTGGTCGGAGTGGTCGGCGGGGTGTACCTCCTCTACACGATCGGCTGGATCGTCGGCGGGCTGCGACTTCAGCCGCTGGCGTCGTTCCTGGTCTCCGACGTGATGTTCCTGCCGTGGTTCGTCCTCGCGATCGCCGCGCCCGCACTGTGGTTCCTGGCGAGCTGGGTGCTTACGCGGGGGAGGGCGGCGTGGATCCGCGTCGCCGTGCTGCTCGCGGGAGTCGTGCTGCTCGTTCCCTGGCCCTTCGTCACCGTGGGGGTGATCGGATCATGACCACGTCGTCGACCGAAGCGCAGGTGTCTGCGGGTTCTCCGCGCTGGCTCGTCGGGCTCGTCATCGGCCTGGCGGGACTCTTCTACGCCTATGCCGTCTGGAATGCCGTGGCGCATCTGATCACGATGGCGCAGACCGGGCTGACCGGCGGCGGCTGGGCGACCCTGTTGTTCGGCGTCGCTTTCCCCGCCATCGTGTTCGCCTTCGCGTATGTGATCGGTCGGCGGCGGCGAGTGGGCGAGCTCGCGCTCGTCTTCCTCGCAGGACTCGGTGTGGTCGCGGTGTTCTGGATGAGTCTCATCGCGCTGAGCCTCACCATGCCCAGCGCCTGAGCCGCCTGTCCTGCCGCGTCATACGGCACGGAGGCCCGCGTCCGCTCCGGTAGAGTTGACGCGATCGCGCCCCCATGGTGTGCATCGACGAAGGTCTTAGAGGGCGAGGGGTTGCCGATATATCCGTAGGGGTTCACCTGCAGAGCCGCACGAACCCAGCGCGCACCACGCGGACCGTCGGTAGATGTTTGTGTGTCGTTCACTTCAAC
>NZ_JAGYWT010000446.1:0-2024 GCF_019279095.1 Microbacterium sp. BF1
GGCGTTCACGCCGCCGCCGAATCCCGCATTCGCGTCCATCGCCACCAGGTCCCAGCCGTGGAGGGCGCACAGCTCCTCCACCCGTCGGCGCTCCTCGGCGGTCGACCGGTTGTCGACGACGACGATCCGCGCCTCAGGAAGGGCCGCAGCGGTCGCGACGAGGTTGGTGGAGAGCAGGGCGGCCGAGCCGTAATTGACGACGATGACCGCGAGTGCGCGTTCGCTCACTCCTGCTCCTCTCCGGCCGCACACCTCGCGGGGGCGCGCTCGAACCTGTAGATATAGTGAAGGCTACATTCGACGCCGCCTGGGGGAGTTGTCGTGTCAGAGATCCGTGCGGCGATGAGTCGCTTGAAAGAGGCGCAGAAGTCGTCCAAGGGCGCCGCCGCGTATTCGCGCTACATCAACCGGCCGCTCGGCCGTCCGATGGCGGCCACCGCGTACGCCCTGCGGATGACGCCAACGCAGGTCACGATCGTGAGCGCGGTGTTCACGCTCACGGGTGTCGCTCTCATCGCGCTCCTTCCGCCGACGGTCTGGTCGTCGATCCTCATCGCCGTCCTGCTCGTGCTCGGCTACGCTCTCGACTCCGCCGACGGCCAGCTGGCTCGCCTCACCGGAACCGGCTCGCTCGCGGGGGAGTGGCTCGATCACTTCTTCGACTCGATCAAGCTCGCGACCATCCACCTCGCCGTGCTCGTCTGCTGGTTCCGCTTCTTCGACCTGCCCGACGGCTGGCTGCTCGTGCCGCTCGTGTTCGCGGCATCGGCCAACGTGTTCTTCTTCGGCATCATCGCCGCCGACTTCCTGCGCCGGGTGCATCGGCTGGAGCACCCGCACGGCCCTGCGGAGGCGCCAAGGGAGGCGTGGCGATCCGGGGGTCTCTACTCGCTCGCCGTCATCCCGACCGACTACGGGTTCCTCTGCCTCGTCTTCGCGCTGCTGTGGTGGCAGCCCGTGTTCGTCGGGATCTACACCGCGCTCGCGGTGATCAACGTGCTGATGCTCCTGCTCGCGGCGCTGCGCTGGTACCGCTCGATCCGAGGACTGGCCGCCGATGTCTGATCCGCGGCGGCCGCTGCGCGTGATGCAGTCCTTCGGGGCGCCCCGGGTGACCACCAATCCGTACATCACGATGCTGGATGAGGCGCTCGCTGCGACCGACGGCATCGAGCACGTCCGCTTCTCCTGGCGTGAGGCCCTGCTCGGCCGATACGACGTGTTCCACTGGCACTGGCCCGAGGTGAAGCTGCACGGGTCGAGCGCGGTGTCCTCCGTCGGCAAGTACGCCCTCACCGGGCTGCTGGCCCTGCGGCACGGGCTCTCACGCCGCATCGCCGTGGTGCGCACGGTGCACAACCTCGACCTGCCGGATGACAACGCCGCTCGGCTGTGGCTGCTGCGACGCATCGACCGGCAGGCCGATCACCGCATCGTGCTGAACGAGACGACCCCGCTTCCCGCCGGAACGGCGCAGACGGTCATCCTGCACGGTCACTACCGCGATTGGTACGGCGTGCAGCCCCGCGCGGAGCGTCTGCGCGGACGCCTCGGCACGTTCGGCGGCGTGCGCCGCTACAAAGGCGTCTCCGGGTTCGTGGACGCCTACGCCGATGCTGTGGCGAGGGACCCCGAGATCAGCATGATCGTCGGCGGCAAGGCGTCGAGCGCCGAGCTCGCCGAGGATCTGCGCACCCGTGTCGCGGACCTGCCGAACGTGGTCCTGGAGCTGGAGTTCCTCAGCGATGCGGAGCTCGTGCAGCTCGTGACCGGTTCCGAGCTGATCGTGCTCGCCTACCGTTTCATGCACAACTCGGGCAGCGTGCTGGCCGCTCTCTCCCTCGATCGTCCGGTGCTCGTCCCGCGCAACGCGCCGAACGAGGCGCTCGCCGCCGAGGTGGGACCGGAGTGGGTGCAGATGTACGACGGGGAGGTGGATGCGGACGCCCTCCTGGAGGCCCTCCGCGCCGTGCGGGCGATCAGCGGTGATCGCCCCGACCTGTCGCGTCGGGAGTGGGACGACG
>NZ_JAGYWT010000447.1:0-2015 GCF_019279095.1 Microbacterium sp. BF1
TGACCATGTTCAACACCGTGTTCTACCTGGTCGTGCAGGTGCCGATCATGCTGATCCTGGCGATGGTGCTCGCCAACCTGCTCAACGACCCGAAGCTGCGGGCGAAGGGCCTCTGGCGCACCATGATCTTCCTGCCGTGCGCCGTATCGCTGGTGTCGTACTCGCTGGTGTTCCGCACCATGTTCGCCACCGACGGGCTGGTCAACGACGTGCTGATGGGGCTCGGCCTCATGCACGACCCGCTCAACTGGCTCGGCGAGCCCTGGACGGCGCGGATCGTCATCGTCATCGGCCTGCTGTGGCGGTGGACCGGCTACAACATGATCTTCTTCCTCGCCGCACTCCAGAACGTCGACCAGTCCACCCTCGAGGCCGCGCGCATCGACGGTGCCGGCGCCTTCAAGACGTTCTGGTTCGTCACCGTGCCGCAGCTGCGCCCGATGATCGTGCTCACCGCGATCATGTCGATCAACGGCACCCTGCAGCTGTTCGACGAGTCCTGGGCGCTGACCAAGGGCGGCCCGGCGTACAGCTCGATGTCGATGTCGCACTACCTCTACGAGCTGGCGTTCCTGAAGAACCCCAACGTCGGCTACGCCTCGGCGATCTCGTACGTGATCCTGATCATGGTCGCGGTGCTCGCGATCATCCAGATGAAGGTGGGTGACAAGCGTGACTAGCCTCCTGCCGGACGCGGCCGCGAAGACACGGCTCCGAAGCAGGCGCTTCGCATGGCGGCGCGTGCCGGGCTACGCCTTCCTGACGGTGTTCGCCCTGTTCTCGGTCTTCCCGCTGTACTTCATGCTGGTCTCGTCGACCAACTCCACCCGTGACGTGCTCGGCTCGCGGATGACCCCGGGCGGGCACCTCATCGACAACCTGGTGGCGCTGACCTCCCAGCAGGACATCGGCGCGGCGATGATCAGCTCGTTCCTGATCGCCGTGGGCACCACCGTGCTGGCGCTGATCGTCTGCGGCATCGCCGGCTACGGGTTCGAGATCTATCACTCGCGGGGCAAGGACGTCGTGATGGCGGTCCTGATGCTGGCGATGATGATCCCGTTCGCGGCGATCATGATCCCGCTGTTCCGCATGTTCGCAGAGGTGGGCATGGTCAACTCGCTGCTGGCGGTGATCATCCCCTCCATCTCCACGCCGCTGCTGATCCTGCTGTTCCGGCAGGCGTCGCGCTCGTTCCCGTACGAGATCATCGAGGCGGCCCGCATCGACGGCCTGAAGGAGCTCGCCATCTTCTGGCGCATCTACGTGCCGACGATGAAGTCCACCTTCGCGGCCGCCGCGGTCATCACGTTCATGGCGTCGTGGAACAACTTCCTCTGGCCGCGCGTGATCCTGCTCGACAACGCCGTCCAGACGATGCCCATGCTCATCGCCAACCTCACCGCCGGGTACGTCACCGACTACGGCGTGCTCATGCTCGCCGTGCTGCTGGCATCCCTTCCGACCATCTTCATCTTCCTCATCCTGCAGCGCGCGTTCGCACAGGGGATCACCGGAGCCATCAAGTGACATTCCATCCCGCTTTCGACATCGATCGCATCGCCGACCCGACGTTCGTCTCCGAGAACCGGATGCCCGCACATTCCGATCACCGCTGGTTCGCCGACCTCGACGAGGCGCGCGACGGGACGAGCTCGTTCGAGCAGTCGCTGAACGGCCTGTGGAAGTTCTTCTGCGCCCGCAACCAGGGGCAGGTGCCGGCCGATCTCGCCGACCCGTCGCTCGACGTCTCGGGGTGGGATGACATCCCGGTGCCCTCGCACCTGCAGCTGGAGGGGTACGACCGGCCGCAGTACGTCAACACGCGCCGATCATCTCCCTCATCGCGCCGTCGACGTTCTCCACCGTCAACTTCTCCGTTTCGGGGGAGGGAGATGATCGGCGCGTCGTTCGACGCCGCTGCGGGAGTGGTCGTCGATGCCTCGGGTGCGCCGTTGGACTCTTCCTCGCTGCCCTTGTCGTCGACACCCTGCACGGAAGGCCCCGGCACGCAG
>NZ_JAGYWT010000448.1:0-2012 GCF_019279095.1 Microbacterium sp. BF1
TGCGTCGAAGGCCATCTTCGTGCCGCGCGGCGTGGGCAACTCCTACCAGACACTCGAGCCCGACACCGCGTACACGTATCTCGTCAACGACCACTGGTCCGCGGACGCGTCCTACTCCTTCCTGAATCTGGCTGACGAGACCGCGGCGATCTCCTGGCCGATCCCGCTCTCCGAGGTCGAGATCTCCGAGAAGGATCTCGCACACCCTCGCCTCGCCGACGTGATGCCGATCGGCGCGCGCAAGACCCTCGTCGTCGGCGCAGGCGGTCAGCTCGGCCGCGCATTGCGCGACGAGCTCGGCGACCTCCCGCACATCGAATGGACGACCCGTGCCGAGTTCGATCTCGGCGATCCGGAAGCGGCCACGTCGCGGCGCTGGCGCGACTACGACACCATCATCAACGCCGGCGCCTACACGGCTGTCGATCTCGCCGAGACTCGGGACGGACGTCGGGATGCGTGGACGGCGAACGCCGCAGGTCCCGCGGCGTTGGCGCGCATCGCCGGCGAGTACGGCCTCACCCTGGTGCACGTGTCGAGCGACTACGTCTTCGACGGTTCCGCCGACCGGGCGTATCGCGAAGACGACGCCGTGTGTCCGCTGGGCGTGTACGGGCAGTCGAAGGCAGCGGGCGATCTCGCCGTCGGGATGGTGCCTCGTCACTACGTGCTGCGCACGTCCTGGGTCATCGGCGAGGGGAAGAACTTCGTCCGCACGATGGCGTCGCTCGCGGAGCGTGGGATCGATCCGAAGGTCGTCGACGATCAGCGCGGACGTCTCACGTTCGCGACCGAGATCGCCCGGGCCATCGCCCACCTGCTCGCGACGGGCGCGCCGTACGGCACCTACAACATCACCGGTGCGGGGGAGCCCCGTACCTGGGCCGAACTCGCCGCGGACATCTTCGCGCTCGTCGGCGCGGATCGCTCGCGGGTCTCCGGAGTGAGCACGGGCGAGTACTTCGCCGGTGCGGAGGGCCCTGTCGCTCCACGGCCGCTGAACAGCGTCCTCGATCTCGTGAAGATCGAGGGGACCGGGTTCGTCCCGCGCGACGCCGGGGAACAGCTCGAGGAGTACCTGCGCTCGTGAGCGCGCCCGCCCCGGCGGCCTCGCGATCACGGATGTCGGTGCGAACCCCGCGGTTCCGCACCGACATCCAGGCCCTGCGAGCGGTGGCCATCGCCCTCGTGGTGCTCAACCACCTCTGGCCGGAGCGGATGACCGGCGGATACGTCGGCGTCGATGTGTTCTTCGTCATCTCCGGCTTCCTCATCACGGGGCACCTGGTCGCCGAGCTCGATCGCACCGGACGGATCCGGTTGGCGCCGTTCTATGCGCGGCGCATCAGACGCCTGCTGCCGGCCGCGCTCCTCGTGCTCGCCGTCACCCTGATCGGGGTGTGGCTGCTGCTGCCGTACCCACGGTGGACGGACAATGCGGTCCAGGCGATCTCGAGCGCCTTGTACGTCGAGAACTGGACATTGGCGGGCCTCTCCGTCGACTACTCCGCGCACAATGCGGCAGCGAGTGCAGTGCAGCACTTCTGGTCACTCTCCGTCGAGGAGCAGTTCTACCTCGTCTGGCCGCTGCTGCTGCTCGGAACCGCGGCCGTGATCGCCCGCCGAGGTGTCGGCGGGGATCGGCGTCGGGCGCTGCAGGCGGTCGTGCTCATCGTTCTCGTCCTCTCCTTCGCGAGCAGCGTCGTGTACACGACCGCGTTCCCCTCGCAGGCGTATTTCGTGACCTTCACCCGTGCATGGGAGTTCGCGGCCGGGGCGGCGATCGCGCTGATCCCCGTGACGGCCTTGCAGCGCATCAACGCGTTCGCCGCTTCCGGTCTCGCGGTCCTCGGATATGTGGGCATCGCGGTGGCGGCGTTCCTGTACGGGCCGCAGACGGGCTATCCGGGAGTCGCGGCCCTCCTGCCAGTGGTGGCCACCGCCGCCGTGATCCTCGCCGGCACGGGCCGAAGAGCGCCGTTGTGGGGCGTGGCCGTCGTGACCGATCGGCG
>NZ_JAGYWT010000449.1:0-2008 GCF_019279095.1 Microbacterium sp. BF1
GGCGAGGAAGGCCGTCCCGACCTGCACGCCCGCGGCCCCGAGAGCGAACGCCGCGGCCACACCGCGTCGATCGGCGATGCCTCCGGCCGCGATCACGGGCACGTCCACCGCATCGACGACCTGCGGGATCAGGGCGAAGGTCCCGACGAGCGACTCCTCGGCAGGGCGCAGGAACGACACCCGATGCCCGCCGGCCTCCGCCCCGGTCGCGACCACGGCATCCACTCCCGCTGCGGCGAGCGCGACCGCCTCGGCCACGGTGGTCGCCGTGCCGACGATCCGGATACCGCGATGGTGCGCCTCTCGGACCACATCGGCGGACGGCACCCCGAACACCACGCTCAGCACCGTGGGCTCGATCTCCCAGATCGCGTCGAGCTGCTCCTCCAGGGCGGGGGTGTAGCGCTCCGGTCTGCTCGGCACGTCGAGACCCACGGCCTCGTAGAAGGGTTGCAGCGCCTGGGCGAACACCGTGTGCTGCGGGTTCGGTTCGACCTCGTCGCCCGTGGGAAGCCAGATGTTCACCGCGAACGGCCGATCGGTAGCCGCACGCAGCTCGGCTCCGGTCGCGCAGATGCGGTCGCCCTCGTAGCCGTACAGGCCGAATGAGCCCAGTCCGCCGGCGTTGCTCACCGCCGCGGTGAGCGCGATCGAGGAGAGCCCGCCGAACGGGCCGAGGATGATCGGATGCTCGATCCCGAGCAGGGCGCGAAGGTCACTCATGCTTCGACGTTACGCCCGCGCCGCACCCCCGGGGTCGACCGTGACGGGTCCGACCTGCAGACCCCGGTGATACCCTCGCTGCAGGAGGGAGAGCGCACATGAGCGAGTGGTTCGGGCAGATGCTGAGCTTCGTCGCGACCGCGCTCGGGCTCGTCTCGATGCCCGATGCGGCAGCTCTCGGCCTCGCGATCGCGGTGCTCGCGGTCACGGCCCTCACGCTCGCGATCGTGCTGAGCGTGCGCCCCGCAGCCACCGCCGACGCCCCGCCTCCGCTGCGGGCGATCGACATCGGCACCCTCCTCACGCAGAGCGAACCTGATGCCGCAGGCCACCCACGGCCTCGGGCGCCGGGAGTCGCGAGCGCCGCGTAGTCCGTTCACACGACGGGATCACGCGGCCTTCGCCGACCCTTCCCGACGCCACGAACGGACTCTTGCATGGACATCTTCGCCTTTCCCTCTCTCGCCACCCTCCTCGACGCCGCCTACGGCGCCCTGACCGGGCTCTCCGACCTGCTCACCCCTCTCGCCGGAGCCTCGGCCGCCGCCCTCGCCGTCATGCTCGTCACCCTGCTGGTGCGGGCGCTGCTCATCCCCGTCGGCATCTCCCAGGCCAAGGCCGAGCAGACCAGGGCGCGCCTCGCGCCGAAGCTGCGCGAGCTCCAGCGGCGCCACAAGAAGAACCCCGAGCGTCTGCAGAAGGAGACGATGGCGCTGTACCGCGCCGAGAACACCTCGCCGTTCGCGGGGATGCTCCCGGTGCTGGCGCAGGCCCCCGTCGTCGGCATCCTGTACACGCTGTTCCTGCGCCCGGAGATCGCGGGACACGCGAACGAGCTGCTCGCGCACGACCTGTTCGGCGCACCTCTGGGCACGAGTCTGATCGCGGCGCTCTTCGGCGGCACGGCGACTGCGGCCACGTTCCTCGTCTTCGGGGTGCTCCTGGCGGTGATGATCGCGGCCGCGGAGGTCACCCGCCGTATGTTCCGCCCGACACCGGTCGACGCCGACGACTCCCCGCTGAACTCCCCCGTCATGCTGCGTGTCGTCTCGGCGATGCATTACATGACCGCGGTCTTCGCCGCGTTCGTGCCGCTCGCCGCCGCGCTGTACCTCACCGTCACGGTGGTGTGGACGCTCGTGCAGCGCATCATCCTGCGTCGGCGGTTCCCGCTGCCGGCGCAGGGTGTCAGTCGGGCAGCGGTATCGGCGCGGTGAAGGGACCGGAGGGGCCTCCGTCGCGGCGGTCCCTCCGCACACCGAGCGTGGTCCCCACGCTCGCGGCG
>NZ_JAGYWT010000045.1:0-9662 GCF_019279095.1 Microbacterium sp. BF1
GTTCGCTCTCGCCAAGCAATGGCGGGGCCTCGCCACCCGCTACGACAAGCTCGCGATCACCTACCGCGCGGCCGTCACCATCAGCGCAATCCTCACCTGGCTACGCCATATGGGAGACACGCCCTAGTCGGTGTCCAATAGTCGGACACCGGCGTTACTCTGCATCTCATGTGCGGCCGATTCGCGAACGATTCCAAGACCGATGGATTGATCCGGGAGTACGTTGCTGACGGCGGCAAACCGGAGGACTGGTGGAAGTCCTGGGCCGGTGCTTACTCGATCGCGCCAACCTCGAACGCCCCGATCGTGCGTGACCGCGGCGAGGGGCGCATCCTCGAACTCGTTCGCTGGGACTGGCAGAAGCCAGCGAACCGGCCGAAGGGTGCACCGATCATCAACGCACGGATGGAGAAGGTGTGTATACCGAACTAAGCCTCTCTCCTGTCGGTTCTCAATGCGATGCTCGACTAGATGAGCAAGAGAACTCGTGTCGGCGCCGTACTGGCCCTCGATGACCCTCCCTTCTGGGCTGTCATCGATGGTGATGGCGCGGTCATCGCCGCAGTCTCGGACTTCATGCTCGACTTCTGGGCACGTGGGAACGCTGAATCGAGCTGCCGGTCGTACGCGTACGGCCTGCTGAGGTGGTTTCGTCACCTCGCGCTCGAGCGCGCGGACTGGGAGCGCGCAGCACGCGAGACAGTGCGTGACTTCGTGCTCGCCTGTCGCCAACCCTCAGCGCTGAGCCATCGGCCGCTTTCGCCTCGGACACTGAATCACAACCTCGCCGTGATCTCGGCCTTCTATGACTATCAGCTTGCGCAACAGCGCGGTCCGATCATCAATCCCGTACCGGCGCGCCGTGCCGATAGCGGCAGACGGCTGAACGCTCACCACAACCCTGAACTGGCGTTCCGACGCGACCGTCGGGCCGACTTTCGTCAGAAGGTCCCGAAGACAGCACCTCGATTGATCGTTGAGTCGCGCGTCGCCGAGATCCTTCAGACCATCCGCAATACGCGGGATCGAGCCCTCGTCGAGTTCTACCTCTCCAGCGCGGCCCGCCCCTCAGAGCTGCTCGGCATGAATCTCGAAGACGTTGACCCAGGGTCCCAGCGCATCACGGTAGAGCGGAAGGGCACTCGCGCGAAGCAGGCTCTGCCAGCCTCGTCCAACGCGTTCCTGTGGCTGCGGCTGTACCAAGAGTCGCTGCCGCCCGATTTACTCGCGAAGGGCAACCCGGTGTGGTGGACGAATCGACGCCCGTATCGGCCGTTCGGGTATGACGCCGCCAGAGCGATGTTCAACAGGGTCGGCCTCGAGATAGATGCGAAGGTGCGCCTTCACGGCCTTCGGCACACTGCAGCCGTGCGGATGTCCAACGACCCCGCTCTGACACTCAGCGACATCCAACGCATTCTCGGCCACCTGCATCTGTCCACGACCCAGGAGTACCTCCAACAGCATGACGACGACATCATCGAGCGCGTGGCTCAGCATCTTCGGGCGCGGTCAGAGCCTAGACCCACGCCGGAGGCTCCGGCGTTGACTTACGACAGCTCCGATCTTGACGAACTTCTGGGGGACGCATCATGGTGAAAGACCTCATCGAGACGGAAGACCCGATCGAAGCGCCGCCTACAGCGCCGCAACTCCGTCGACATCGCCGGCCGTCCCGAGGACGAGCGCGCCCCGGCGTGTTCCTCAACGCCGCGATTCCTCACACGCCGTACGACGATGGCATCCGAAGCGACTACCGCCCGATCGTTCAGATCTTCATCGATACGCTGATGACCTTCCCCGGCGAGACTTGGCAACGGCGCTGGGACGCAAGCGGGGTCGAGAACATGCCGAGCCTGACCTGGCACGACGCCTTCCCTGGCCTCAACCAAGTCGCTCGCGAACTTGCCACGAGCCCCGGCGTAGCCGTGTCGATCTTCATTCGCCTCGACGCTCTTCGGCCGAGTGCAGAGTTCCTCAACCGAGTTGGTCGCATCCGTCTCGACGGCTTCTCGCCGTGGTCGCTCGAAGGCTTCCCCACCGATGCCGCACGAGACACACTGCGAGCCGTGCTGATCCTCCAGGTGGCGACCGGCAAACACCTCAGAGAGATCACGGCCGACGACGTCGTGGCCTTCGCTGCCGTCGCCCGCAAGCCCATCCGCCGCGGGCTCGCAGACGCGCTCGAGATCCTTAAACGGCTCGGCATCGTTCCGCCCGACCTCCCGCCTCTTCGCCAGCTCGCGAAGCCGCCGAGGCCGGATGCAGCCGCGATGGTCGCGAGGAACAAGATCGAACCGCCCGCCGTCGCAGAGATGTTCACGCGCTACCTCAGGTCGCGAGCACCGGGCGTGGACTACCCAACTCTGCAGGCGATGTCGACTGAACTGCTCCGGAACTTCTGGATGGAGATTCGCTCCCGCAATCCCGAGCAAGCCGACCTACGTGTCGCGCCGGAGGTGGCTGACTGGTGGAAGACGGAATCGGTCGGACGCCTGAAGAACCGCTATCGCACCCTCTTCGCGGTGCGCGCAATGTACCTCGACATCGCCGTATGGGCCACGCACGACGCCTACTGGGCGTCGTGGTCGACTGCGAGCATCGTCTCCCAGATCGACACCGCCGGCCACCAGAAACACAGACGACGGGTGATCGCCGCCCACCATCAACGAGTCCGCAAGATCGCACCTAGCGTCCCGAAGCTCCTCGCCGCCATCGACACAGACCTCGAGCATCAGGAGTCACTTCTGCGCGCGGCGACCACGACCCCTCTCGGAGAGCGATTCGAGTGGGCTGGGCGAGCGTACCTTCGTGAGACGGGTGCAGGCCCCGGTGTGTCGATGACCGCGGTCCCGATTCGAGACCTCGCGACAGATGAGCGCATTCTCCAGGCACGGATCGCCGAACGAGCGTTCTGGTCCTGGGCCATCGTCCACGTCATGCACGAAACGGGCATGCGTCAGGAAGAAGTCGCGGAGCTCACAGCCACAGCATTATTCACCTATGAAGCGTCGACGGGTGAGAAGATGCTCTTGCTGCAGGTCGTCCCATCAAAATCGGATCGGGAACGCGTACTCCTCGTCTCTCCCGAGCTCGCACATGTTCTCGCTCGTCTCCGCCAAAGATCGCGCGGCGATGAAAATCAGGTCCCCCTGGTGATCCGCTACGACTCACTCGAGCGAGATTTCTCCCCGCCACTGCCGTTCCTCTTCCAGTGGAAAGACGGCGACGTTCGCCGCGTGTTCTCCCCTGCCGCCTTCAAAAACTTCGTCGCTTATGCCGTGCAAGTGGCCGGCCTCGACACCCCCGAGACTCGTCTGACTGCGCACGACTTCAGGCGTCTGTTTGCGACGGACGCTTTGAGATCGGGACTACCCGTGCACATCCTCGCCAAAGTGATGGGACACCTGAATCTCTCCACGACCCAGGGATACGCGGCAGTTTTCGATGAAGACGTCGCGCGACACTTCCGCCAGTTCGTTGATCGTCGACGAGCGTCGAGACCAGCAGAGGACTACCGCGATCCGTCGGCGACCGAGCTCGAGGAGTTCCACGCACACTTCTCCAAACGCAAGGTCGAACTCGGGTCCTGCTCACGCGGCTACGGAACGCCCTGCATTCACGAGCACGCGTGCATCCGCTGCCCGATGCTACGACCGGACCCGGTACAACGCCAGCGCCTCGAATCCATCCTGGCCAACCTCCACGAGCGGCTTGCCGAGGCGAAGAGGATGGGCTGGCTTGGAGAAGTGGACGGCATCGAGATCAGCATCCGAGCGGCCGAGGAGAAGCTGGGGCAGATGACCCAGATCGTTCGGCTGACCCTTGAACGACGTCGTCCGAACGGTGAAAACCCCACGCCTTGACCCCCTCGCGGTTCACGGAGAGATCTTCGGTCGTAAACGGTAAACCACCCGTTTCGGTGTGTTTGGGTTCGGCGGGGGGTTACGGCGCGACGATCCTCGGCGAGTCGCACTTGCGGCAGGCAGCTTCCATCGAGCCACCGAGATCGATCGTTTACGGTTGACGCCCGCTTGCCGCTTGTGCCTCGCTAGGCTCTGCTCATGAGCGCGAAAGTGGAGCAGATGGGCGTTGAGGTGCGCGGTCGTGCTGTTTCGACAACGGCGATTAGCGCGGTGTTGCTTGGGTGCATCATCGCAACGGTTCACCTCGTTTTTGGCGGGACCATGTATCTCGCGCTTTCAGCCGTCGATCTTTTCACGGCTTGGCCTTACTTCCTCGCATTCGCCCTTGTCGTCGCCGGACTCGTCACTCACGCAGCCGGACCGGTCAGCGGCAGGCCGCACGTCGTCATCACGGTCGGGTCTGGCATCATCGCAGCACTCGCTCTTCCAGTCGCCTGGTTCTATTTCGGCTTGGCCGGAATCGGACTCGAGAACGACGCCGACGAGCAGGTCGTAGCTCTCATGGGAGTCTTCAGCGCATCCGTGCTCCCCGTGGTGGTGGCCTTCGTCGGTGGCGTGTTCTCCTGGCGCAACCTGACCCAGCCCGCACGATTCCGGGTGCGTGGCATGGTGATGATTGCCGTCATCTCGATCGCACTCGCCACCGCGTGCATCATCTTCGCGCGCCTGTCATACCCTGTGCCAGATTGGGCCCAGTAAAGGATTCCTTCGCGTAGCTTCGCCGCACGTAGTCGCACGGGGGCACTCGCGTCGCGCCATTCCACGGCCCCGTGGGGAGTGTCAGGAGAAGAGTTGGCGAAGTGCGTCGAGGTCGCCCGAGTCGACGACCTTCTGGACGGCGTCAATGGTCTTCTGGTTCAGGAACATACCCTTCAACGTGTCGTTCCAGATCGCCCGCACCCTGTCCACGTCACCGGCGTCAACTGCCGCGCCTGCAGACTCGATCGCCTGCTGATACGGAATCTGCTGGAACCCAGCAGGCGCGTCATGAGGACTGTAGTACGGCACCGAGGGGCTGTTGGGGTCGGGGGTGAGCCAGAGCACCTGCCCCGGCTGGATCACGCGCACGTGGTTCATCTCGCCGAGAGTCGGCCACGCGCAGAGCCGTTCAGCGATCACAGCCTCGACATCCCCGGGCTCAACGGTATAGGTCAAGGGGATGCCGTCCTCATCGACTGTCACCTCACCTTTCGCGAACTCACGGGCACCGAGATCTCGGAGAGTCCCCTGTCGCTCCCAATACAAACCACCGCCGTCGCCATAGACCTGAGACGCGCTGAAGCAGGTTTCCAGCTCGTTCGATTCCGGCGTCGGCGTAGCCTCGGTGCCAACCGTGAGATCGGAATCGTTCGACGTCTGAACTGCCGCTGGTGATGTGGCGGTGCACCCGGCCAGCGCGGCAGCCGCTAGGGCGAGCGCGGCGAGTGCAGGGGCGAGCTTGTGCGTGCCAGACATGACGCCATACTGGCAGACCCGTTCCAACTTCTCGATGTCAGCCAAGCGAGCACGCGTCGGTGCGGCTGGTGCTCAGCGCCACAACTCATGTGAAATTACTGATCGGGAGCACCGGCGCAACTCGTGGAGCAGGGCCGATGATCGCAGCATCCGGCGGTAGCGACATACTCGGCGACCCTTCGGGCCCATTTCGCGACTTCACGCCGCAAACGATCGTTTTCGGCGGGTCTTGGTTAGCTCGGTGAAGCTCGCTACTGGTTTCTGGGCGCCGGCATTCTCCGCAGCCCGGTGCATCGTGCCGATGCGTGGCTACTTTGAGTGGACGGGGGAGAAGGGGGACAAGACCCCGCACTTCCTCCACGGCGACGGCATGCTCTCCGCAGCCGGTCTCACCTGGTCGATGGAGCTTGCGAACGGCGAACGATCACGCTGCTTCGTCGTAATCACCCGCGAAGCGCGCGACGCGAGCGGCGAGGTTCACGACCGGATGCCAGCGTTCCTCACCCCGGACACCTGGGATGCGTGGCTGACCCCCGAGAAACTCACCGGCGAGAGGAAGGTCGAAACTCTCGCGATACTCGAGCACACCTCCGCCGACGTCGCCGCCACGATCACCGAGCACGTCGTCGACCGAAAGGTGAACAACTCACGCACGGCCGACGCCACCGACCCGTCGCTCATCGAGCCTGCGGCATAGGCTTATCTGATGCTCATCGCCTCGATCCGCCCCGCCGAGAAGCACAACGCCACGGTGACGGGGACAGAGATCCCGGACCTTCGCGCTCAGCTGGTGGCAGAAGCACCCGCAGGCTGGGAAATGGTCTCGGCGCACGTCGAGATGAAGCCGGGCGGCATCCGTATCGTTGAGGGCAAGTTCCAACGTCGCGACGAGCCGCGCGAGATCGAAGGCGACGATATGGCCGCGCTGGAGGCGAAGGTTCCCGCAGGCCGGCAGATACTCTCGGTCAGGCGCGCGTAGCGTTGAGCTGCACGAATTACTTCAGTCTGAGGCGCAACTGGGGCACTGAACCGGCCGGATCGACAGCCCCGGCCTGGAGGCCCAACGCTCTGTCCCAGCTCCGTGCTACATTCGTATCACTACACCTCCCACGCCTCTCCTGGATGCGCACTTGGGAGGTTTTTCTTTCCCGGCCAGAGGAGCATCGATGCCCCGACCACCCCGGCCTCGCGGCTCTCTGATCTACGACAAGCCGGCACTCAGCCTGGACGACCTCATCGAGCGAATGGCCGAACGCGGGCTCGAGATCCCGGACCGCGAACGAGCCACGCGGTACCTGCGGCACATCGGTTACTTCCGGCTGTCGCCGTACACGATCCCGTTCCAACATGGTCAGCCCGATCATGCGTTCCGCGCCGGGGCTGCGTTCGATGATGTGCTGGATATTTACGTCTTTGACCGGGCGCTCAGACTGCTGGTGATGGATGCGCTGGAGCGGGTTGAAGTCGCCGTTCGCGCGGCGCTGACGGATCACATGTCGACCGCATACGATGACCCTCACTGGTACGTCGAAGCTGCTCACTTTGAGAATCAAGGGAAGCACACGGGGCTCCTGAACATCGTGCGCGCCACCTCAGGTACTCGTCTCGCTGGCGCCCCGGAGCCAGTGAGCTACCCCTCCAGCGTTGTCTACCGCTCAGCGCTCGAGCACTATCTACTCACCTACGGTGAACCCGAGCTGCCACCTTCCTGGTTGATGGTGGAGACCCTCACCCTCGGCCAGCTGAACAACGTAATCGACAACCTGCGCCTGCGCGCCGACCGGACTGCCGTAGCGAGGCGGCTCGGCCTGAACGATCCGGTGCTGACGTCGTGGCTTCGCACCTATGTGCGCGTTCGGAATATTTGCGCTCACCACGGTCGACTCTGGAACGTCGGCATCGGTGTGTACCCTGCGATTCCAGCCTCACCTGCGATCTCCTGGTTGAAGGGCGACGCTGCGCTGCCGGCACGCTCAGAGAAACGCCTCTACCCGGTGCTGGTGTCGCTCCAGTCCGTGCTCGACGTGGTGTCGCCCCGGAGCACCTGGGCCCGACGACTGCATCAGCTGCTCAGCACCCGCTCACCGATGAACCTCGCAGGTATGGGCATCCCTGCCGGTTGGGCAGAGGACGAGTTCTGGGCGAGACACCTGGATTAGTCTCTGCCGTCAGTACGAGTCTTCGTCGTCATGAGGAGCGTCCCAGGTCCCATCTCACGCGGAGTGCGGGAAGCTCCGATCGCGTCCTCCAGGGTGAGGCCCGGCTAGTTTGCGGATCCAGGTGTATGTTTTCATTCGCAGGATTTCATGGGGTGCCCTAACCATCTCCCTGCTCGCTGGCGATCGACGTTTCTCCCTCCGGAAGCCGAGCACTCGTTTGACGGCAAGGCTGAATGTTTTCTATGCTTGGGTGCAGAAAGGGCTGAGAGTACGGTCTCAGCCCTGCCGTAGATTCTGTCTGTGCAGATCTCGATCTCGTCGATCGTGCGCTCTCCCCAGAATCGGGCGTCACGGTCGAACCGACCACGCGCGTACCGGGGGCCGCAGGTGATATTCCGCTCTACCCGCGGCGTTCGACGGAACGCGGGCCGCAGCCGCAACGGCATGGCTACTGCCGCCGCATCCGCGGTCATCGCTCTGGCACTGACCCTTGTCGCTGCGCCGGGTGCGTCAGCTGCAACTGTTCCGCCGGCGGACACACCCCAGCCCTCCGCATCACCGTCACCGACGCCGTCACCCGAGACGACTCCGCCACCGCCGGAGCCGACAGCGCAACCGGCTCCTGCGCCGACTCCAGAGGCGACCGAGACACCGGCGCCGACGGACACTCCACCGGCGACAGACCCAACACCGCAGGAGACGAGCGCTCCGGAGGAGCCGGCCAACGTCACCACCGTCCTCAACGCCCCGGAGAGTGCGACGTTCGTCGCTGAGGCATCGGCGCGCATCACGATCCAGAAGAACGTGACCGGTCGCGCGACGGTCGGCGACCAGTTCCGCCTGACTGTGTCAACTTGAAGTGGCCCGGGGCGTCGTCTTGATTTGGCCCAGGGGTAGGTCGTCGTGGCGCGGTGCGTTGGTTCGGTGGGAATCGCCGCACCTAGTGTGACGCTCCAGGTTGGCGAGTTTGTGCGTGAGTGTTGCGTGGCCGCCCTCATCATGATCGCCATGGCCACCTTTATCGCGATTGTGCTCTACCAGCGACGTGTCGCCGCGACGGCAACACCGCACCCGGCTTCCAGCACCACGCTCCCAGCCTCGACTTCAGAGTCTGATATTCATCAGACATGCCCCTAGGAGCCGCAGGCGCGCAACTGGGTAGTTCGACCAGGTCCACCGGCTGCTCATGCGTCGGTCCGCTGTGTGGTTACGGGGTTCAAGGAATTCATCCTTCGAGGGAATGTCATCGATTTGGCGGTCGCGGTCGTGATCGGCGCGGCGTTCACCGCGATCGTCAACGTCCTCGTCTCGGCACTCATCAATCCGCTGATCGGCTTGTTCTTCGCGGCCGATAGCCTCGACACTGCACTGCAGGTCATGGTTCCGACGCTGGCTGGCGGTACGTCCACGTTCTCGTTCGGCGCAATCCTCGGCGCGATCATCAGCTTCCTGGCGGTCGCGCTGGTCGTGTACTTCGTGTTCGTGGTGCCGATGAACAAGATGCGGGATCGCGCTGCCGTGAAGGCCGGCGTCGTCGAGGAGCCCGAAGACCTGCCGAGCGAGGCTGAACTGCTCATCCAGATCCGCGATCTGCTCCAGAACCAGGCGTCGACGCAGCCCGCCGCGACGCGATCGACTCGGCTGCCCCGGGACTGATCCGGCGCCGCCCCGCGTTGGATGCGGTCAACGCGGGGCGGCAGGGAGCGGGAGACGCGATAGTCGACAGGAGCCTGGAGCAGGTCCGCGACAGGGTCTGTCCGTTCCTTTGTGTACGGGGCTTCGGCTTAGTTGATTCCTAGGCGGTCGCCGTAGGTGATGGACAGGGTGTTCAGGATAGCTTTCCAGCCGGCGATCTGCCCGGTCGGGTTCGTGCGATTCGGGCGCCGCTCGAGCACCGTCAGGTAGAGCACCTTCATCGCCGCCTGTTCGTTGGGGAAGTGCCCGCGGCGTCTCGTGGCCTGCCGGAACCTGGCATTGAGCGACTCAATCCCATTCGTCGTATAGATGAGGCGTCTGATCTCCGGCGGGAACTTCAGGAACGGCACGAACTCGCCCCACGCGCTCTCCCACATCTGGATCATCGCCGGATACAGGCTCCGCCATTGCTCGGCGAACTCCGCGA